>CBFCYQ010000099.1:0-9836 GCA_965602205.1 uncultured bacterium
GATTGCTTCGCACCACCCGACACCGACGAATACGAACTGGTCAAAATCAGGTTCCTAGTTACTAACGACCGGACGTTTGAATGCCAGTACGTGCCCATCCGGTTCATGTGGTTCGAATGCGGCGACAACTCCTTCTCCGATGTAAGCGGCGATACGCTGATGATTTCCCGTGATATATATGAATATTCTTGGGATGCCGAGTACACCGAGTGGATCAACATCGCCGATTATAACGATCCTTACGCCTATCCGACCTACCGGGGCGCCCAGGACGATGACTGTTTCGTCGGCAACGAAGAGAAGATACCCTTCCGCTGGATCGACTTCCGTAACGGCGGCGTTGATATAGCCTGTGCCGACTCGATTGATGCGCGCGGCGATGTCAACCTCAACGAGATTCCTTACGAGGTGGCCGATGCCGTGCTCTTCGCCAACTATTTCGTGTATGGCTTAAGCGTGTTTACCATAAATCCTGACGGCCAGATTGCCGCGACCGATGTCAATGCCGACGGCCTGACCCTGTCGGTCGCCGACCTGGTGTACACCATTCGGGTGGTCGTCGGGGATGCCCTGCCGTATCCCAAGGTCAATCCCGTTAGAGTCAACTTCTTCAATGACGACGGCGTGCTCTCTGTCGACGACCGCATGGGCGCCGCCTATGTGGTGGTCAGCGGGCGTGTCGAACCGGTGCTGCTGGTCGACAACATGGATATGAAGTATGACTACGACGGCCAGAACACTCGCATCCTGGTATACCGCGTAGAGAGGGATGCGGCCTTCGAGGGTCCGTTCCTGCAGGTCGAGGGCACCGTGCTCACTGTTGAGATGGCCCTGTACGATGGTACGCCGGTGACAACCAAACCGGTTCCGACCGATTACGCCTTGTACCAGAACTATCCTAACCCGTTCAATCCGACTACTACCTTTAGCTTCAACCTGCCGGTGGCCGGCGACTATACCCTGGCGATATTCAACGTGGCAGGGCAGAAACTGGCCGAGTATGCCGGCCGCGCCCAGGCTGGTGTCACGACCATCGAATGGGATGCCGGAAGCAGCCAGGCGTCCGGTGTGTACTTCTACAGGTTGACCACCGGCAATTTCAGCGCTACCAGGAAGATGATATTGCTGAAATAGCTTGTTGCGCAGTTATTACAGGGGACAGGCTCCTGGTGCCTGTCCCTTTTTTTATATTCGGCGGTGTTGCAACTCAATACACAATCTACAGGTGAACGCTGAGCTTGTCATGCCCGAACTGGCAATGATACTGTTTAGCTGTAGGGGAAACCGGATGGATTCGAACCTAATCGCTGCTCATTGACAGGCACTTGAAAATCTGACGAGCAGTGCCGTCGCGCATCGGTATGGGCGCTTCTATGACAGAGCGAATCTCGTCCGGCGTGATTACTTCCGGATCATACGTGAAGACCGCCTTGTGTTCGGTGGCGAAGGTTTCTATACCGATTATCCCCGGTACTCCGTCAAAGAGAGTCGTAAAGAAGTAGGCGGTGCCCTTGCATTTCACACCCTCGACAATACACTCCAGTGTGGCCCCTTCGCCCTGATGGTCAAAATTGACGGATGTGGACGGCTGCGTAAAGGCGCTGCGCAACAGAAACCCGCCCACGAGGGAGAGGATAACCAGCAGAGGTATGGTATATTTCGGTATATTCATGGCCCAACCTATAGTGTCACCTTGACCTTTAACACTTCCGCCTCCTGGCAGGCATCCAGGCATTCCAGGCAATTCGTGCAGTCGCGGTGGCGGACTTTCAAAACCGACTGCACCGGTATTTCATGAGGGCAGGCCAGGCTACAACTCCCGCAAGCCGTGCATTTCCCGTCGTCACGCGTGACCTTGATAAAGCCCAGCCGGCTCAGCGGGTCAAACACCGCACCCAACGGACACAGATACCGGCAGAAAAACATCGGTACCAGAAGCCCCCCGAACGCCAGCGCGGCCAGAATCCCATACGATACCCAACCCAGCGTGCCGTGACCGAAGCCGGAAAAGATGACATAGAACGGGTCATAACCACGGAGTATCAGTTCGCCGGTCTTGTAAGTAAACACCAAGGCCAGAATCAGAACGACATATCGCAGCAGTTTCAGCCAGAAGTTGAGTCTTGGATTTACCTGAGGTCGCGACAACCAGACTTTGCCCCCGAGACGGCCCAGCAGTTCTCCCATAAACCCAATGGGGCAGGCCCAGCCGCAGAACGATTTTTTCGACACCAGAACCAGCACAAGCAGAGCCAGCAGTAAAGAGAGGTTCAACGGTCCCAGGGCACAACTGAATTCGCCGACAGTCGCCAGCCCCCACAGACTCTCCATCCCGCCAAACGGGCAGAAGGATTCAAAGGAACGGCTGCTATAGCCCAGAGCCAGGTATACCACCAGTCCCAGGATGATCACCAACATTGCGTACCGGAGATACCTGCTTTTCAAACGAAAGAGTCCCTTTCTGAACGCCTCCCGGGTTGCTCATGCAGATTCTGGTGCCGGAGGCCGGACTCGAACCGGCACGATGTTGCCATCGGGGGATTTTGAGTCCCCTGCGTCTACCAGTTTCACCACTCCGGCAGCCATGTTCCGTTATCGACCGAAAGCTAATCTGCCAGCAGTCTTGTGTCAAGTGATAAGCGATTTCGGGGCAATGGCGGGTTCGATTGCCTTAGAAATGCACCCGCTCGTCCGATGTATCCTCGGGAAGGTAATCGTTTTCTTTGAGGTTGTCCGAGATGTAGAGCCCTTTTGAGGGATGCAGCCGGCAGGTGGTGGTGGGCTGATTGTCGACCGTGAATATCTCGTTACGGACATTGACACAGCGGTCGGTGGCAATCTCTCCGGACTCCAGGCAAACGTCGAGATGGACGATCCCGTCGGGTTCCTCGAAATCGGCCACGGGCAGGGAATCGTGGGCGGTGATCATGAACTCCGTCCAGGGGGGCACACCGTTCTTGGCCCCGTCCTGGTTTCTGCCCAGCGAAGTCTTGTCTTCGAAAGCCACCCAGCAGCCGGCCGTTATCTGCGCCGAATACCCGACAAACCAGTTCTCGGTGAAGTTGTCGGTGGTGCCGGTTTTACCGCCGGCCGGGCGCGTGAAGCCCATCCATCGAGCCCGCCGGCCCGTCCCGCCGTCGACCACGGACCGCATCATAGATACCATGATAAATGCTGTCTGGGCTGAAAGGACTTCCTCTTTCTGAACGGCGCTGTTGTCCTCCAGGACCCGCCCGTACCGGTCGATAATCTTGTGAATCATGCGGTACGGTATGTGGATGCCCTTGTTGGGAAATACCGAAAAGGCCGAAACCATTTCGATGAGCTTTACCTCGCCGACACCGATCGCAAGCGAGGACACCGCCGGCAGGGGCGTCGTGATCCCCATGCGCTGGGCGTAGAAGATGGCCTGCTGCGGGTTGATCTTCAGAAGGAGGCGAATTGCCACCAGGTTGCGGGACATCCGCAAACCGTCCCGCAGGGTTATTGGTCCTTTGAATTTATCATCGAAGTTATGCGGCCGCCACTGGGGCGCGCCGGGAATGTCCAGCACTATGGGATTATCATCAATGATGTCGGTGGTCCGGAAGCCGTTGTCGATGGCGGCTGTATATACAAACGGCTTGAAGCACGAACCCGGCTGCCGCGGCGACTGCACGGCCCGGTTGAATTCGGACTCCTCAAAGGAGCGTCCACCAACCATCGCCAGTACATCACCGTTGGCGTTATCCAGCGCCAAAAAAGCACCCTGGACCTTCTTAAATACCCTGATCGAATCACCAAACTCATCCACCGTGTCCGGCAGAACTTCCGTGTAGTGGGGGTTATCCAGACTGTAGCGGCGTTCAACTCTGGCGCGCAGCGAGTCGATCTTCTTATAGAGAGCCGCCTCGGCGGCCTGCTGCAGACCGACGTCCAGTGAAGTGAAAACTTTCAGCCCGCCGGAATACAGCGTGTTCTCACCGTACTTGTTATAGATATATTGTCGCAGGGTCTCGGTAAAATACGGGGCAACACCGATTTCTTCTTCGGGAGGTGAGAGTTTTATCGGCTCGTTCTTAAGGGAATCGTAAACCTCGCGCACTATCCCCCCGTAATTGTAATAAGAATAGAGAACCCGGTTTCGAGCCGCCAGAGCTTTGTCGGGATTGTTGAAGGGGGAGTTGATGTTCGGTCCCTTGAGCACACCCACCAGCGTGGCGCAATTGTTCAGGTCTAACTCCGGAACGGTCTTGGAATAAAACAGCTGGGCCGCCGCGGCAATCCCGTACGCGCCGCGACTGAAATAGTACTGGTTGAGATACATCTCGATGATCTCTTCTTTGGAATAAGTGCGCTCCAGCTTAATGGCGGTCAGGGCTTCTTTGAGCTTGCGTTCATAGGTTTTTTCGCGATTCAGAAAAAGCATCCGGGATAACTGCTGCGTGATCGTCGACGCGCCGGCCTGTATCTCCCAACTCAGCAAATTGCTGGCAGCTACAATGGCCACACGCCGGACGTTCATTCCCCAGTGATCGTAAAACTCCCGGTCCTCCGATGCCAGCAGCATGCTCACCATGTGCGACGGAATGTCCCTGAACGGAGTCAAAACACGATTCTGGGTGTAGAATTCCTTAAGAAGAATACCGTTGCGGTCATATATTTTGGTCTTGAGGCTGGGTTCGATATTGTGGAGTTGTTCAAAGGAAGGCAGCTCGGACTGGTAAACCCGGTAAGTTTTATAACTCACCATGAACACGAGAATCAGACACAGTGCGACCAGCACTATAATGGAATTCCTGAGACGGGAATTGCCGCGCTTAAACCTGCTGGTCACTACTGCCATACAACTCAATTCTCCAATAAAAAGCCGCTTAAGTCAATAAAAAACAGGGTGGGTGTTGCTCGCCGGCTTTTTATCCTTTCCTTCTGCAGCCGGATACTATATTATCGGAAAGCATATTGTTCAATCTCCGATTGTTATATGCCGATAGCTCAAAAAGGTTGCTGTAGAAGGAGAAGATGTTGCAAACAGAGTTGAGCCCGTCCGAACACAAAGAATTCGAACACCAGTGGCAGATAATCTGTCGCGGTGCGGTCGAGATGTTGCCCGAAGGCGAGTTCGAGGAGCGTGTCAAGAAATCCATAGCCGATGACAGGCCGCTGCGGGTGAAACAGGGCTTTGACCCGACAGCGCCGGACATCCACCTGGGACACACTATCGGCATCCGGAAACTGAAGCAGTTCCAGGATCTGGGCCACAAAATAGTCCTCATCGTCGGCGACTATACGGCGATGGTGGGAGACCCTTCCGAGCGTTCGGCCACCCGACCCCGGCTGTCCTATGACGAGATCATGAAAAACGCCGAGACCTACCAGAAGCAGTTCTTCAAAATACTCGATAAGTCCAAAACGGAAATACATTTTAACGGCGAATGGTTCAAGGGCATGACCTTTGCCGAAATAATGGAACTGGCCACCAAGTTCACCGTGGCCCGCCTTCTGGAGAGGGAAGATTTCTCAAGGCGAATGAAAAACGGCATACCCATTTCCATACATGAACTGTTTTACCCGCTCATGCAAGGGTACGATTCCGTAGCGATAAAGGCCGATGTGGAGATCGGGGCCACCGAACAGACCTTTAACCTGCTGGCCGGGCGCACTATCCAGACCGCCTATGGCGTCGATCCCCAGGTGGTGCTGACCATGCCCATCCTCGTCGGAATTGACGGTGAGAAAAGAATGTCGAAGTCGATGGGCAACTATATCGGTATCGACGAACCGCCGCGCGAGATTTTCGGCAAGGTTATGTCGATCCCCGATAACCTGATCTACGAGTACTTCGAACTGGCTACCGCTGCCACTGTCGCAGAAACCGAGGAGATCAAGCGAAGGCTCTCGCAGCCCGATGTAAATCCTATGGAAGTCAAAAAAGAACTGGGGGAGAGGCTGGTCGACATGTATCACCCAGAGGGATCCGGCGCGGAGGCCCGGGAAGAATTCGAACGAGTCTTCTCTCAAAAACAACTGCCGGATGAAATCGAGCAAATTTCCGCCGAGCAATTGCGCCATAAGGGAGTGGACGATATCACCAAGATCTACCTGGTGCACCTGATATCCAAAACCGGCCTGGCGAAATCAAACGGCGAGGCCCGGAAACTGATCCAGGCTGGAGCGGTCACGCTCGACGGCAACCGCGTGACCGATGCCAATTTCGAATTCGATCTCACTGAACTGGCTCGCGACCGAGGTGAGGGAATCGTCCTCAAGGTCGGCAAGAGACGCTTTTTGAGGCTGGTTGCCGATTGAGCGCAAACTATTTCGACTTTCATCTGTTAAACTAGCGGAACCGGCTGTGCTTGAAATCGCCGGAAAGATATGAAAAAGTCACCTGTTATCATAATTATCCTGGCCCTGTTGACCCTGGGGTGCGCCAAATCCACGGTGCATCACCAGACCGGCGAGGTCAAGCCCGGTAATTCCGAGTTGAAGACGTACGTAGTGTCGCGTCCGCAACCCAAGAAAAGCAAGATAAACACTCGTGCCCTGGAACATTTCGTGAACGGAGAGCTTTTGGAGCAGGTGGGAGACCTGCCCGCAGCAGCAGCCAGCTACAAGAACGCCCTGCAAATTTATCCCAATTCATACGAAATACGCTACTCGATGGCGCTGGTGCACTATAAGATGCGTCGCTACCAGGACGTGCTGACGATTCTGGAGCCTATCGAGCCTGAAGATGCCAAGGTTTACAGCCTGCGCGGGTCATGCTTTCATGCAGCCGGACAGGGTGACTCGGCTCGTATGGCTTACCTTAATGTGGTCCGGCTGGACTCACAGGATACGCGGGCTTATTCTTTTCTGGCCGGTGCTTACCGCAACCTGCGCCTGGCGGATTCGGCAATCTGGGCTTACGAGAATATAGCCCGTTTGCGTCCACATAATTATCGCTTACGGCAGGAGTTGGCCCGCCTTCAGGCCGAGGCCGGCAGGTTCGATGACGCCAAGGACTCCTATTGGCGATCAATCGAGACGGCCAGTGACTCAACGAATCTCCTGTCGTACGTGGGGCTGGGGGAGATCTATCGTATCTCCGGTCAGTTGGATTCGGCATTGATCGTTTTCAGGGCGGGTTTTGAGGCAAGCTCAGATAACATCGTGATAAACCGGGAATTGACCAGCCTCTACGCCGACCTGGACTCACTGCCGCAGGCCCTGACCCACGCCAGGAAGGTGGTGACAATTGCCCCAAGCGACCGTTTTGCCATCAGGAGGCTTGGCTCGATATACCTGCTGATGGATTCGCTGGCGGTGGCCGATTCGGTTTTTACTTTCCTCGTGAAGTCCGGTGAGAGAAACCCCGTTAACCACATGCTCTTGGGCCGGATTGCCATATTGCAGGAGAGATATCCCGACGCCGTGGAGCAATTCGCCGCCTGGACGCAACTGGCCGACACCGCTGCCGACGCCTGGCTCAATCTCGCCTTTGCCTACCGCCAGTCAGGGGACGCTGACAGGGAGATACTCACATATCGCACCGGCCTCAACCACATGGCCGATGAGGCGGCCGCGGTCAGGCTGCTGTTCGCACTGGGGGCAAGCTACGAGCAGAACGGGTCCTTCGATGAGGCCGTAGAAACGTTCGAACAAATCATCGCCAACAGTCCGGAGCACTCGCCAAGCCTGAACTACCTTGGATATATGCTCGCCGACAGGGGAGAACGTCTCGGGTATGCCCGGCAGTTGACCGAAAAGGCCGTAGCCATTTCGCCCGACAACGCCGCTTATCTCGACAGCTATGGATGGGTCTTTTACCGGCTCGGTGATTACGAAAAGGCATTGACTTACCTTAGAAAATCAGTTTCTCTTGACAACGACCCGGTGATTTTCGATCATCTGGGTGACGCCTGCAAGGCCACCGGGAATATCGAAGAAGCTCGCACGTGGTGGCGTAAGGCGCTCGAGTTGGAGCCGGACAACCAAGCTATCAAGGAGAAACTGGGCCTTTGAGCCGTCTCGCTTCCCTGGTATCGTTTTTTCCCCTTCTCACGGTCTTCGCACTATGGCTGGCCTGCGCGGAGGTGACCCCCCCACCGGGGGGAGATGCTGACCGGACGAAGCCGTTCCTGATCGGTTCCAGCCCGCAAAATGGCACTGTCGACGTTGAACCCGGCAATACCGTTATTCTCTATTTCTCTGAAAACATTCTTAAACCGGCCACCGCTCAGGCAGTGTACATATCGCCGCGACCTGTGACCGAGCCAAAAGTGAGGTGGAAGTCCGATCATGTCAAGATAGTCTTCGCGGAAGATTTCAGCGCCGACCAGACTTATCTCGTGTCGGTGAGTTCTGAAATAAGCGACCTGAGAAAGAACCGCATGGACAGCTCACTCGTTGTAGCATTCTCGACCGGTCCGACCATTGATTCCGGAACCGTCTCCGGGACCGTGGCGAAGGACAACCAGCCCCAGAGCGGGTTGCTGGTGGCCTTGTTCGACGCCCGTGGCGTCGGCGATACGACCCTGTACGATTCGCTGTATCCCGATTATGTAACCCAGACTACCCAGGATGGGCGCTTTGTTCTACAGTACCTGCCCGACAAGGAATACCGCCTTATCGCTTTCCGTGATAAAAACCGCGACGAGCGATTCAATCCCGCCCGGGAGGCCTTTGCCCTGCCCGACCGCCAGGTGGTCGTCGGTGGAGATATTGCCCTCGATGACTTACGCATGACTCTGACACAGCAGGATACTCTGATACCGGACATTATATCGGTTACCTTTACTCCCAGTCGCCTTGTAAAGATACGACTCACCAGGGAAATACCGACCGACTGGCTCCGGAAGGATCCAGCGCGGCTGCGTCTCGTATCGACAGAGGACTCGTCGATAGTATATCCCTCGCTGGGTTTCCTTGAATCTGACAAAACCGACGCGGCGATTCTGAACTCTTTCTTTGGTGAAATCGCCGGGGGGGCCTATCGCCTGGAGTGTGTCCCGGACACGACCCTGCCCCCCCTGGTTTACGAACGGCTCGACGTTGCCGACGGCGAGGACGGGGAACGGCCGGAGGTGACGGCCTTCCGACCCGGTCCGGAACCGGTTTTCTTAGAGCAGGCCGAACTCGAGGCCACACTCAGCGAGCCGCTGGATATAACGCGCATAACCGGTGAAAGCTTCATTCTGATGGATGCCTCAGGCCACGGTCTGCCGCTTCGATACACCTGGGTTGACCCGTTTCACGTGCGCTTTGAGTCCGCCGAGGTAAAGCCGGGGGGTAAGTACCGTTTGGCCGTTACGGAATTCGATATAGTTGATCTGGCCGGCAATACACTGGGCGATTCGCTCAGGTCGTATGATTTCTCCGTACTCGATGACGATTCTCTTGGCTCGGTGGCGGGCACGATTGACATCGGACTCCCTGACAGGCAGGAGAGTATCGTGGCCCTTCAGTTTAGTAAGGTGGGGACCGATCAGGTTTTCGACCTGACCGCAACTGCCGGTATTTTCGCCGGTAATCTACCGGCCGGTCGATACCTCCTGTCCGGCTTTATTGACAGCGACCGGGACGGCAAAAGATTTGCCGGGTCAATCTATCCGTTCCAACTCTCCGAAACGCAGGCGATTCATCCCGATACCATTGCCGTGCGCGCGCGGTTCGAAACGACCGATATCCAGTTCAACTTCAAGTAAGCCCTCCACTGCCCCCGGCAGGCAGCAAATCACAGGAATGACGTTTTTGGAAAGAGCAGGATGGATTCCTGCCTTCGCAGGAATGACGATTGCAGCAGGAATGACGGTCGCAGAAGCGACGGTCGCAGGACAGGCGCTCAATACAACGATTCTTAAGCGAAATACGGG
>CBFCYQ010000100.1:0-9831 GCA_965602205.1 uncultured bacterium
GCGTTTGACTGGATGATGTCTCTGGATGCGCATTGGTACTCCACCATCTTCGGCGTTTATGTTTTCTCGGGAAGCCTCCTGGCCATGCTGTCGTTTCTAACTCTGGTGGTACTGTCTCTAGGGCGTCAACATGTGCTGGAAAACACCATAACCGTCGAGCATCGCCACGACCTGGGCAAACTGATTTTCGCGTTCACGATCTTCTGGGCCTACATGGCTTTCTCCCAGTATTTTCTCATCTGGTACGGCAACATTCCCGAGGAGACTATCTGGTTTCTCCATCGCTGGGACACTTCCTGGAAGGTCGTGACACTGCTGATAGTCTTCGGCCACTTTGTGGTGCCGTTTTTTGTCCTCTTTCCGCACGCGGCCAAGAGAAACCCGGTCGTGATGGGTATTATGGCCCTCTGGATTCTTGTGATGCACTGGATTGACCTCTACTGGATCATCATGCCGACCCTGCATCACCACGGTGTCCATCTGTCCTGGATTGACCTGGCGACCTTTGTCGGTATCGGCGGGGTCTTTCTGTGGTATTTCTGGCGGCGGGTCGCCTCGCGTCCCCTGGTACCGGTCAAGGACCCGTCCCTTGAAGCCTCGATACGCTTCGTAAACCATTGAGAGGTAACCATGTCGAGTCCCCTGGAAACAGGCCCCTCCGGATACGAAAAACAGGACGTTAGCGTGAACAAAGTCGTCCTCTGGGGCGTTATGTCGATACTAATCGTCGTCGTCGTTATAATCTGGGGGCTGGATTATTTTACGGCGGTAAAGGAAGAAATTGTTCAGAGCCAGGTGCTCAGCCCACAGTCGGTGGCCTTGCGGGAACTCCGCGCCCGGGAAGCGGAAGAACTCGGCAGCTACAAGCGGCTGGATTCAGCCGGCGGCATCTACCGGGTCCCGATTGACCGCGCGATGGAGATAATAGCCGATGAGGCCTACCGGGAGCGATTGAAAGCTACTTCAAAGTGAGAATATGATCGGTAATTCGATACATCGGACATCTCGGCGGCATACGTCCATCCGATTTGTATCCGCCTCATTGTTATTACTCATCCTGCTGGCTGCCCCTGCGGCGGCCCAGGTGATCGAGGATGACCCGGCCGCGCTACGCGGTATCGATGTCGAGGAGCGTTTGGGCGAGACGATCCCGCTCGATCTGGAATTCATCGGCAGTGACGCTCAGCCGGTACAACTTGGCAGTTTCTTCAACCGGGATAAACCGGTCGTGTTGATTCTCGGTTATTATACCTGTCCCATGTTGTGCAACCTGGTGTTCAACGGGGTTACCGATGCCGTAAAAGAACTGGCCTGGCGTCCGGGCACGGAATTCCAGATGGTGACAGTCAGCATCGATCCGCGCGAGACTGACATCGTGGCGGCGGCCAAAAAGAAAAACTATATAAAGGCCATCGGCAAACCCGGAATCGATGACGGCTGGGAGTTTCTGACCGGTTCGGAAAAAGAATCGCAAGCCCTCGCCGATGCCATCGGCTTTAAGTATTTTTACGATGAGACCCAGGACCAGTATGCCCACCCGGCGGTGGTGACCGTTCTCACGCCGTCCGGGAAAATATCGCGCTACCTGTACGGTATTCAGTTTTCCGAACGCGACCTGCGCCTGGCCCTGCTGGAAGCATCCGAAGGCAAGGTGGGCAGCACCCTCGATAAGTTCATCCTGTACTGCTTCCATTATGATCCCGATGCCGGCGGCTATGTCGTCTTTGCCGGCAACGTCATGCGCCTGGGAGGGGCCGTCACTTTCGGGCTGCTGCTGGTTCTGTTGACGGCGCTGTGGTACCGGGAACGCAGGAAAAAGACTGCCGCGCAGGCTGGCGTCTGAGACAGGGAAAAGAAACCTCAGCAGAAGTCAATCGGATATGGATACCACCGGATCGCTTTTTTTGCCGCCCGGCAGTTCGACCATCGCGGCTGAATTCGACGCCCTCTTTTATTTTCTCGTCTACACCTCGATTGTCTTTCTGGGTATCGTCGTCTTCAGCATTGTCTTCTTCAGCCTTCGCTACCGTCGGCGGGGAACGGAAGAGGTCCCCACCCCCGGTATCTCGCACAGCACTAAGCTGGAGATTGCCTGGTCGATTATCCCTACAATACTGGTTTTGATCGTCTTTGTCTGGGGTTTCCGGGTTTATATGAAGATGAACGTTGTGCCCCGGGACGCTATGGAAATAAAGGTCACCGGCCAGAAATGGTTCTGGACGTTCGACTACCCGGAGGGAGCCAACACCTTAAACGAGCTGGTCGTTCCGGCCGGCAAACCGGTCAAGCTGTTGATGTCCTCGCGCGATGTTATTCACAGCTTTTTTGTCCCCGACTTCCGCATCAAGATGGACGTGTTGCCGAATCGTTACACGGTCACGTGGTTCGAGGCCCCCGAAACCGGCGAACACAATCTTTTTTGCACTGAGTTCTGCGGTAAGGGGCATTCCGAGATGATCGGCCGCGTCCGGGTGGTGTCCGAGCGGGAGTATGCCGAGTGGCTCGAGACCAGCAGCGCCGGTGGGGAAGATCTGCCCCCGGAGGAATACGGCGCGGCCCTGTTTGTCTCCAAGGCCTGCAATACCTGCCACAGTGTCGAGGGCAAAAGGCTGGTGGGACCGGCCCTGAACGGTGTCTTCGACAAGCCCGTCATACTCACCAGCGGGGGAGAGGCTGTGGTCGATGAAAATTATATCCGCGAATCGATACTCGAACCTCAGGCGTCGATCGTGGCCGGCTACGAACCTGTCATGCCGACCTACCAGGGTATCCTTAACGACCGGCAGATCGACGCCCTGATTGCGTACATCAAATCTCTGAAATAAACGGGGGCTGTTTTTTGAAAGGTATTCCTGAGAATAACTACTTGAACGCCGCCAGGGGCATAAAATCCTGGCTGCTGACGCTCGACCACAAACGGATAGGCGTTCTCTACCTGTTCAGCATTATGGCCGCTTTTCTAGTCGGCGGCGTCTTTGCCATCATGATCTTTCTCTTTATCATCCCATCTATCCCGGCCGCCCTCGGTAATTTCGTATTGCCGCAGATGATCGGCGCCAGGGATGTAGCCTTTCCCCGCCTGAACCTGGCCAGTTGGTGGGTCTATATCCTGGGTTCGGCCTTTGCCGTCTATTCCATAGCCTCCGGTTCGATAGATACGGGCTGGACCTTCTACACCCCCTACAGCACCGAATCGACCGGCTCGGTGGTGTCGATGACCCTGGGTGTGTTCATCCTCGGATTCTCGTCGATCTTCACCGGCCTTAACTTCATAGTCACCATCCACAAGATGCGCGCCCCCGGGCAGACCTGGTTTAAACTGCCATTGTTCGTCTGGGGTTTGTATGCCACGGCCATAATCCAGGTGCTGGCAACGCCCGTACTCGGCATTACGCTGATTCTGTTGATTCTGGAACGGGTGGCGAGTATCGGCATTTTTGACCCGGCCATGGGCGGTGACCCCGTACTGTACCAGCACTTCTTCTGGTTCTACTCGCACCCGGCGGTATACATCATGATTCTGCCCGGCATGGGTATTATCAGCGAACTGGTCTCGGTCTTCTCCCACAAAAAGATTTTCGGCTACAAGGCCATCGCCTTTTCATCACTGGCCATCGCCTTCATCAGTTTTCTGGTCTGGGGGCACCATATGTTCGTCAGTGGGCAGTCGCAACTGGCAGCCATGCTTTTTTCACTGCTGACTTTTCTGGTGGGCATCCCGTCCGGAATCAAGGTTTTCAACTGGCTGGCAACCATGTACCGGGGGCGCATTAGCTTCGAAGCACCCATGCTCTATACCCTGTCGTTTCTGTTTCTGTTCACCATCGGCGGCCTGACGGGGATATTCCTGGGCGCCCTGGCGGTTGACGTGCATCTCCATGACACCTATTTCGTGGTCGCCCATTTTCATTACGTGATGATGGGCGGTACCGTCATGGCCTTTCTCGGCGGCCTGCACTACTGGTGGCCCAAAATATGGGGACGCTTGTATAGCGAACTCTGGGCCAGGATTGCGGCGGTCCTCATCTTTGTCGGCTTCAACATGACCTTCTTCACGCAGTTCATCCTCGGCGCCCGGGGCATGCCCCGGCGTTACTACAGCTACCTCGACCAGTACCAGCCTCTGCATGGTTTCTCGTCGGTGGGATCGTGGGTGATGGGTCTTGGTTTTATTATTATGGGCGTCTATCTCGTGCACGCCATCTTCAAAGGCCGCCCGGCCGGCAACAACCCCTGGGGAGCCCTGACCTTCGAGTGGCAAACGACATCGCCGCCTCCGAAAGAAAACTTTACCACCCCGCCGGTGCTCGCGCACGGCCCCTATGATTACGACAAGATCGTCCCGGAAAGGACCGCCTGAGAGTATGGCCGATAATCACAGCCACAGTCACCCGGCCCATCTGGCGCATCATTTCAGCGACGTTGAGCAGCAGCGCGAATCGGCCAAGCTGGGCATGTGGCTGTTCCTGCTGACCGAGATACTGCTGTTCGGCGGCCTGTTTGTAGCTTACGCCATTTATCGCTCGTGGAACCCTGAGATGTTCTATAACGCCCACAAGTTCCTCGACGTCCACCTGGGCACTCTCAACACTATCGTGCTTATCTCCAGTTCGGTCACAATGGCGCTGGCTATCCGCAGCATGCAGTTGAATGACCGCAGGAAAGCCATCGCCCTGCTGGTGACGACCCTGCTGCTGGCGGCCGTCTTTCTGGTCGTGAAGTACTTTGAATACAGCCACAAGATTCACCTGGGCCAACTGCCGGGCAAGTACTACACCTTCACCGGCGTCGAGGGAACCAACCCGCACATTTTCTTCAGCATCTATTTCGCCATGACCGGTTTGCACGGCATTCACGTTATTGCCGGCATGGGTGTTATCGGGTGGGTTCTGATCAGGACGATCCGCAACCGGTTCTCCTCCGAATACTATACGCCCATGGAGTTGACCGGGCTTTACTGGCACCTGGTGGACCTGGTCTGGATATATTTGTTTCCCCTGTTCTATCTGATTGGATGAAGAGATGACAAAAGAGCAAGCCGCCCCACACCATCACATCACTCCCCTGCGGACCTACCTGGCCGTGGGCGTGGCCCTGTTTATCCAGACCGGCATCACGGTAGCAATCTCTTTCATCCCCCTGGGCGGGTGGAATGCCATCGTGGCCATCGGTTTGGCTTCGATAAAGGGCGTTCTGGTGGCGCTTATATTCATGCATCTGCTCTACGATAAGAAAATATACCTGGTGGTGTTTGTAGCCGCTCTTTTGTTCCTGGCGGTCTTTATCGCCCTTACGATGTTCGACACTTTGAGCCGGGGCGATATTCACGAGATATCCGAGCATCCCATCAAGGGGAAAGCCGTTATATACGATGCCCCCGCGGCCGACACGCTGCCGCCCGGTGCTGACAGCCTTCAGAAAGAGCCGCCGGCCACCGACTAAAAGCATTCGCCGGCCCGGACCCGCTTTTAGCTTGCCCCGGCGCGGCGACACACATATTGTGGGACAGGTTTCGTGTTCATCGAAAGGAGGGAGTTGCTGATGAAGGCGTTTACGCGGCTGGCGATAATATCCACCCTGGCCACCTATCTTCTTATATTCACAGGCGGGCTGGTGCGCGTTTCCGGGGCCGGCCTGGGCTGTCCGGATTGGCCCAAGTGCTTCGGCCGCTGGGTACCGCCGTTGAGCATAAGCCAGTTGCCGGTCGACATTGACCCGGCCCAGTTCAACTTCGCCCTGGCGTGGATAGAGTACATCAACCGGCTCATCGGGGTGGCGGTGGGATTGCTCATCGCCGCTGTTGCCGTCATCGCCATCATATCTTATCGCCGGTATCCCAAAATACTCATCGCCTCCATCCTGGCGGCTGTCCTGGTGGCTTTCCAGGGCTGGCAGGGCGGACAACTGGTAGCTTCGGAACTGGCCCCCCTGCTGGTCTCGGTGCATCTGGTGGTTGCTTTGATTATCGCCGGGCTGATGATCTATGTCTCGCAGCAAGCTTACTATCTCGAGCGGCCGGACACTGAAAAGGAGTCTTCCTACCCGACAGGTTCGAGGGTGTGGGTCAGCCTGCTGTGGGTGGTGGCGCTGGTACAGGTGATTCTCGGAACGCAGGTTCGTGAGGCCGTCGAAATCGCCATGCGGGATTATCCGCTCCTGCTGGATTCAGAGTTGATCGCGACGGTCGGTATCATGAAATACATACATCCCCTCCTGGGCATTGTCATGGCCATGGCGGCATGGGTCATCGTTTTCAGAATGGTCAAAGCAAAGAACCGGCCATCACCCATTATCTGGCAGAGCGGCTGGAGCATGGCGGGCCTGGTGCTGGTACAACTGGTTATCGGGGCCGTCCTGGTCTTCGTGAGCATGCCGGCGGTAATGCAGGTGCTTCACATGTGGGTGGCCGCCCTTATGACAGGCGCCGTTTTAATTTCATATGTCGCCCTGGGTCAGGCACAGGAGGGATAAATGAACCATAGCGATTCCTATCCGAAAGTGCTCATCTGGCTGATAGCGGCCATGATTGTGCTGGCCGTTATGGCCCTGCTGGTGGTCAACTGGGCGAGTGTCTCCCGCTCGAAAATCCCCGTCTGGGGTGAGTTGCCGCAATTCACTTTCACGGCGGCCCGCACCGGGCAACCGTTCGGCCTGGAGGACATGAAGGGCAGCCTCAACGTTGTCGATTTCATATTCACCCGGTGCAAAGGCGCCTGCCCCATCATGGCCGGCAACTTCTCCGATCTGTACGAACTGTACCAAGGCTCGGATAAGGTCAGGTTTGTGTCCATCTCGGTCGACCCGGAGCATGATTCGCTCGCCGTGCTTCGCGAATACGCCCGGCAGCAGGGTGTGACCGATGACCGCTGGGTCTTTCTGTGTGCCCCCGTTGAGCAGGTCCGGCAACTGTGCGAGGGCGGCTTTATGCTGGCCGCCGACGACCTCCCCGGCGGTCACACCACCAAATTTACGTTGGTGGATCACCTCGGCCGCATTCGCAGCTACCACGAGGGTCTCGACAGCACCGGGATGAAGATTCTCAAAGAGAATATCCGCCAACTGGCCCGGGACCTGCCGTGACCACAACCGACCTGCCCACTCTCAATGCCGCTCTCAATCTGGTCAGCGCTGTTCTGCTGGTGCTCGGCCGCCGATGGATAAAAAGGGCCAGGCCCTCGGCTCACAAGAAAACCATGCTGGCGGCCCTGGCGTCTTCGGCGCTCTTTTTGATTTCGTACCTGGTATACCATTACCGGGTCGGCTCAGTGCCGTATCCCCATTATGACTGGACGCGCGTCCTCTACTTCATCGTTCTCGTTCCCCATGTGATTCTGGCCGCCGTGATGGTCCCGTTCATACTTGCCGCCGTTTGGTATGCTCTGCACGCCAGATTCGACACGCACAAGCGGCTGGTGCGGTATGTCTGGCCGGTCTGGGTATTCGTGTCGATAAGCGGTCTGGTAGTTTACGCGATGCTCTACCGGCTGTAGTATGGCTCGAGCTGCGCCTGCTGAGGGATTTTCTCAAATTCGTTGATAATCAGACGGTTACGCGCCGGTGACTATCCCCGGTCTTCGCAGCCGCTGGGATACGCCGGTCTATCTTTTGTTGTAATACTTTTTGTAGTAACGAATTAGGGGCAGTTACCATGACCTGTCTTGCTTTTCGAGAATTACGGTATTCCTGGCTCAAACCAGCCCGTTCCGAAAATCGTATAATGATGGCGGCAGGGCTCTGATCGACTAAGCCGACAGCGCCTCTGTCCGATAGATAGAATAGTGGCCTGACTGCTCAACAATTTGGCGAAACGGCTGCGACAGGGTTTGATCGCGGATGATTTGAGGATACAAGGAGGATGCTATGACCAGCGACATCAAGAGAAATACCTGGTCTCGGTTTTGCAGAAAGTTCAACCTGACCAATCAGTACCGCCCGGCGACAGTACAGCTGCGGCGTAAGAACGACGGCGAAGTCGAAGTGGACCGCAATGTTCCCTTTATGGGAATCGCCATCGCCAAGAAAGGCCGCCTGATTGACGGCGTCGATCTGTTCACCGGGCAGATGGATCCCGGCAGACTCACCCGGCCGGTAATATCCATCAAGCAGCCGGTCAGTATCGTGCTCGAAAAAGACCCCGCCGGGACGGATAGTCGTTTGTCCGTGGAAAGTAAAGACGGCACTGTGGCCAACATTATTCTCAGCGGCGAGAAAAATCTCCATAACTACTACGCTTTCGTGGAAAAGGTCGCTTATTCGATGTGGGAACGGCGTGGATATGAGCCGGGCAATGACGTGAACGACTGGCACGAGGCCGAAAAAAAGATCAAGGAGATCGAGTTGCAGCTCGCCCCGTAACAGACTCAGCGGCTGCCTCTCCGGCGGCCGCTTTCTGTATCTACTGCTTCCTAGCTTTCAGAAGCTGATATACCGAGGAGAAATCCCTATCAGCCATCCCGGCAGCCTGGGCCAGCCCGAACAATTCTCTTACGATGTTACCCATAAAAAGCGGCCGGCCTGTCATCTGCGACAAATCCTGAAGGTATCCGAGGTCTTTGTATATGGCCGATACCGAAAAATGCGGCGAGAAATCCTCGCTCTGCAATTTCGTCTTCTTGGCGTTGAGCACCCCGGAATTACCCGCCCCGGACGAGAGAATATCAAGCACCTGTGCTTTCTCCAGGCCGATTTCTTCGCCAAGCGCTACCGCCTCACTTAGCGCCGCCATAAAGGTGCCCAGTACAAGATTGTTGATTACTTTCATTTTCGCGGCCAGGGCCGGCCGGTCGAGATAATAAATGTCCTTTCCGAATTTTGACAGGTACGGATGCGCCTTTTTGTAAGCTTGTTCGTCACCGCTTACGACTAGTGTCAACAGCCCCTTGGTTGCCGGCAAGACACTGCCCAGAACCGGCGACTCGAGATAGAAAGCTCCCCGCTTCTCAGCCGCCTCGTAAAATGCTCCCACTGCGTCGAAATGATTGGTGGTCAAATCGACGATGACTTTTCCCCGGCACTCGCCCGAAAGCAGCCCATCCGGGCCGGTCAGCACCGCTTCCACGGCGGCGCTGTCAAAAAGACAGACAAACACGATATCCACCTGCGAGATAAGGGCCGTCGGCGAGTCTGCTATCGTGGCGTTCAGTCCTTCGGCTTTTTGTCTCGTGCGGTTCCAGACTGCTAGATCCACGCCCTCGGCAATCAACCGCCCGGCAATCGCTTTTCCCAGGTTCCCCAGTCCAATAAACCCTGTCTTCATGAATTCATCCTTTTGTTCAAAAGCCTGGCCCCACCGTGCACGCCCGGCCACGGCTATTCTAATTGCGTCTTGGTTCTGGGAAGATAGTTACAGGTACGACGCGACGAAAGTGTCATTTTGACGATGTCGGCGGGCCGGTCACACCGTCTTGCTCATAATCACGCTGCGGTAATTCGTCACGTCCCAGGTAGTGAATTCGATAAAACGGTAGCCCAGTCGCTCATACCACTCGATAAGGTGCCTGGCGGGCTCGGCGGTATCCAGGGCCAGTTCCGCAGCGCCGTCGTCGCGGGCGACGTGCTCCGTGTAAATCATCAACTGCGTGCCGATACCGCGTCGCTGCAGTTCCGGCTCCACTCCCATCTGGCCGATATGAGCGACTTCCGGCCGTTCCAACCAGGGGGAACCCTTCGAATGACGGGGCTCGTAATAAGTGATAGTGCCGACTACGTGCCCGTCCAACTCCGCCACGAAGCAGCGGCCGTTTTTAATGCGGTCACGGGTGACGCTCACATCCTGGTGGGTGGCCATATAGCGCAGGTTCAGATCGGCCAGAACTCTGTATGCCCGATGCA
>CBFCYQ010000101.1:0-9827 GCA_965602205.1 uncultured bacterium
TGCCTTCTGCGGCGTCCCGGTGGTGCTGTTCTTCTATTATCTCCTGACCGAAAGAGCCGACAAAATGGCTAATCACCGACTGGTGGCCGTGCTGGCGATAGCTATTGGTCTGTTGTCGGTTTTGCCGCGAGCTGCAAGCCAGGTTATTCCTGATGTAGCTATCGCCCATTTTCACAACTACGCTTCTCTGGACAAACTCAAAAACAGCAACGCGCGGGCCACTCTTATCAGGTACTACAAAAATACCGGCGACAGCACGAACGCCTACCACGAATCCGACCGGCGGTACCGCGATTTTCCCGAAGAGACTATCGCCTCCCGCGGCAAGACCCTGTCCAAAGAGCGGCGGTTTGAAAAGGCTATTCCGCTTTTCCGCAAGGCCATGGAAATCAATCCCATCTATTACCACGCTTACTCCAATCTCGGTGTCTGCTTCCTGGAACTGCGCCAGTACGACAGTGCCGTCATGTACCTGAGTATCGCCGATGGCCTCAACCCCCACGGCAAGTATGTCATCACCAACCTCGGGGCCGCCTTCATGGCCGTCCGCGAATACGACAGAGCCAGAGACCTGCTCGAGGAAGCCATCAGCCTCGACAGCACCCTGATGCTGGCGTACTACTTCATGGCGCAACTCGACCGGAGAACGGGCGATGAAGCTGGTTATTACAGGAACCTGCTTATCGCCGCCTCGGATCCTGAGGTCGAGTGGGCGGTTTTGAAGGAACTCGGCGATTATTACGTTCGCAAGCAGATATACCCGCAGGCTTTACGCGTTTTCCGGGCGGCCGAGCAAAGAGGCATGGACACCACCTACCTACAGCAACTGCGCACGCGTTATCCCCAGCTTGGTCCCTGATTGGTTCATTCAACAGTGGGTTAACGCATGAATAAGCAACGGGTTGCTCCCCAGTCCGGGCTATTTCGGAGCGGCACGATATCGCCGGTCCCCCGCCTTTGATGATTTTCAAAAAAACCGCGTAACACTCTGCGGGTTTGTGGATTAGACGGAAATGGGTTCGTTTTGTCGTTTTTTATTTCGCGCTGTGTCGATCTTGTTGCGAATTTGCCTGTTGTCGTGTTTTGTCCCTGACATAGTACTCCATTAGAGGGATAGTGCAGGGAAAAAGCGCCCATTTTGTATCGGATTTGGTTAGTAGACTATCGCCGCACAATCAAAGAAGTCTTACGATTGTCGTACGCCACGTGCGGGAAGCAGTCCGGCAGGATCGCTTCCCGCACCGTCGAAAAGCGAGTGCCCCGAAGCTGACAAGCAGGCGTAAGTGCCTGCGCAGATTTCAATTGACAGGAGTTACAAGATATGTTATCTTGAAACAGGTAGGGAGTTGTGTACGCCCCACTCCACACCCGCCGCCCTGCCTCCGCCATACACGAGAAAAGACCAGACGAATAAGCATTTTCTGGACCTAAAACCAAGGAGTGTACCATGAAACGCTTAGTATTCGTATTGGCCCTCGGGCTGATACTCACCGTGGCATTGTACGGGGAAGGCTACTCGCGGATCACCCCGTACGACTATGTCGATCCCTCCAAAGTCGGACCTAACGACGACCATCCGTGGGGCGGCGATGAGGACGACGGGGACAATTCGAACGATCCCAATAATCCCAAGAATTACTCACGCGACCTGGCCACCGGCTTCGCGCCCCTTGATTTCATCATCGAGATGTTCTTCGAGAGATTTGCCCCGTACTCGACGTACGGCTCGGGCACCATTTCTCCCGTGGAAACTCAGGCCCCCACGCGGCACCAGGTGGAAACGATCGGGCAAGGTTTCAACCTTAACGGCCCCTCGAAGGATCAGCAATACTAAATCTCAAGGGTAGTTACGATGAGGACAATTAACCAACAAGGCACCGAGTATCCCGCCGCCATGCTGCATTACATTACGGCTTTGGTGGAGAAACGGGATTTTACCGGCGCGATCAGGTATTACGAGTTGAATCGCAATACCATCGAGCAGGCCGGCCGGTCGCCCGCAGGAGCTATCCTGCACAAGGCGGCCGGAGCCTACGCTTCCTTATCGAATTACCCCGCAGCCTTGAAGACCGCCAGGACTGCTCAGAATATACTTGCCAGAGAAGGAGACAATCTTCAACTGGCTGAGCTTTTCCTGACACTGGGGGGCATTCTTCGAGATTCGGGTGACGTTAAGGAAGCAGAAAAGGCGCTGCGCGACGCGGAATCAATCTTCCGCAGAAACGATTGCATCGAAGGCCAGAGTCGGGCCCTCAACCGCCTGGCCGGACTCTTTTTCAGACAACAGGATTATCGCAACTCGCTGTCCGTTTTGATGGATGCCATAGCTATCGCTCGCCGGCTTGGCGACAAAAAGAAGCTGGCTTTCATGATGGGCAATATCGGCCGTATTTATACATTTATCGGCCGCTTCACCGAGGCGCGTAAACACATCCAGATCAATATCGACCTCTCGAACGAGTTGCATGACTGGACCGAAGCTGCCCGCGCCTATCTCTCGCTGGCCTATGTTCATATCCAGACCGGGGAATATGCACAGGCCGAGGCAGCCCTTGACAAGGCTTATCCGCTTATTATCGAACAGCAGAATCGGCGCGACGAAGTCATTTACCTGACTTACCTGGGCGAATTGTACTACCGTAGCGGTCAGTTGGACGAATCCAGGAACGTTCTCGAGAAGGCTTTGGCGCTGGCGGACGAGATTGCGCCTGGCACCACGCTGGCCGGTCGAGCCATGCGGCATATGGCCGAGCTCTACGTCCGGCTCGAGAACTTCCGAAGCGCCCGGCGCTACGCCTCGCGGTCACTGGTGATAATGGAGAAGGCCTCCGATAAGGTCGAGACCGGGGCACTGTTGAAGATTAAGGCTTTGACAGCCCAGGCCGCCGGCCGGAAATCCGAAGGTCTTCGCTGTTTCGCCAGGGCGCTGGACTTACTGGCGGAATCCGGGGTGCGGTTCGAGCACGCTGAAGCTCTGGTCGCGGCCGGGTCTTCCCGGCTGTTCAGCCCGCGCCAGCGGATGAATTATCTTTTCCGGGCCCAGGATTTTTACGCGCACAACCAGGTGAGCCGAAAGCTCAACGAGGTTGAAAAACTGATCGCCGCTATTGAGCCGACCGCTTCCGAAAAATCGGTGGTCGACGCAACGGCCACCGGCGAGGTCGCTGACGGCGCGGACTTCCTGACCGACAATGCGGCCATAATGCGATTCAAGTCGCAATTGCCGTTGATTGCCGGGTCCGACCTGGCGGTTCTCCTGACCGGTGAAACGGGTGTCGGCAAAGACCACCTGGCGCGTTATTTCCATTCCATCTGCCGGCCCGACAGGCCGTTTGTCGCCGTCAATTGCGCCTCGGTCCCGGAAACCCTCCTGGAATCGGAGTTGTTCGGATTCAAAAAGGGGACCTTCACCGGCGCCGACGCCGACCGGCGTGGGCTGTTTCTGGCGGCTGACGGCGGCGTTCTGTACCTCGACGAAATCGGCGACATGCCACTGTCGCTTCAGGCGAAACTGCTGGGCGTTCTGGAACGACGGAAAGTCCTGCCGCTTGGTTCCACCGAAGAGGTTAATCTCGATATCAAGCTGGTAGCCGCCACCAATAAGAACCTCGAAGAGCTGGTCGACTCGGGCAGTTTCCGACGGGACCTTTACTATCGCCTGGGCGGCATCACCTTCGATATTCCACCCCTCCGCGAACGAAAAGAAGACATTCTCCTGCTCCTCAAACACTTTATGAGCCAATGTTCACTTTTGAAGTCGACGGAGAAACTTCCCTCAGAGCTGGCGACCAGATTTATCGAACATGACTGGCCGGGCAATACGCGAGAACTGTTGAACAAGGTCAAAAGGCTGGAAGTGATGACCAAGATGGTCGCCGAGGGTGACCTGGTCGAACTGTCACGCTCGATCTTTTCGGCCGAAACTTCGGGTTCCACGAATACCCTGTTTGAAAGAGTGGAGCAGTTCGAGCGACAATTGCTTACAGAAGCCCTGCTGGCCGCCGGCGGCAACAAATCCGAAGCGGCCCGCATTCTCGGTATACATGAGGCCACCGTGCGCACCAAGCTGAAGCGATATCATATTTCATTGGAAGGAGGTGTCGCCAGCTAAGAGAAACAGCGTGCTTGTAAAGCGCCGCCGGAGTAGTCGGGCGGTCGCGCCGGGCCTGGGCGAAATTGGCTCAAGACCGCCGACCCGCCTTGGAAGGATCTAGCAGAGTTGATGCTCCGGCTGCGTTCGTGGCGATTTACGAAATCTCTCTACACTCCTTGGTTGCGGTAAGTGTCCCTCTCGCGGGCACTTACCGCATTTATTTTGTGGCCCTCGTATGTTCATACGAATTCCGGTACGCTTGCAGAAGTGACCCCCGACTTCTAAAGAGCAATTAAGCGATTAAACGACAATGCGATAGCGCCGAATTTGCGCAGGCATCCGCACGGCGGCATCAGGGTTGCTAATCATAAGAGCGTCATTCATACTCCTTGAGCGCTGTAAAAGGCTCAAGTTGCTTTTCTCTTTGGTGGATAGCCACCCGCATGTGAGGGGAATGCGGGTGGCGTTTTTTTGTAGTGACCTCGCGGTCAGAGCACACGCTTCACAGTCTAACGACGTTGAATCTTTCCGAAAGTTGAATAATTTGTTGGCGGATTACAGCGCTCGCAGCACGAGCAGCCGGCTCCGCGAGAGAAGCTAAGAAGCATCAGTGGCACTGTTCGGGTTCGATGGATCGTTTCCATGCCGCAGGGACCCGGCGCAACAGGGCTTGCCAGAACGCCCGGAATATAATAGCTTTCCCTGGTTAAACTTCGGCCGTGGAGAAATCCTGATTATGTCAATGCAGTTGCTGGTTGATTCCGATGAATTCCGGGCGAGCCTCAAGGCCGATATTGCCGCCTCCCGGGATTACGTCTATATCCAGACGCTTTCGTTTGAGGGCGACGCCGCCGGAAAGGGTGTGTGCGAACAACTGAAATTGGCCCGGGCCCCGGACATCCGCGTCATTGTCGACTGCTACACCAAGTACATGATCAGCGACAAGTTTCTCTACACACCGGGCAACCTGCGGGATAAGCCTCTGCGGCAGGAAGTGCGCGACACCCGGGATATGATCGAAGACATTCGGCGGCACGGCATCCAGGTAAGATTCGTCAATCCGGCCGGCTTCTGCCTGCGCAAGTTTCCGGCCCGTAACCACAAGAAATCGGTCCTTATCGACGACCGCATTGCCTATATCGGGGGCGTCAATTTCAGCGACCATAATTTCGCCTGGCATGACATGATGCTGCGCATCGAGGGGCCGGAGGTGGCCGGCTTTTTCGCCGAGGATTTTCGGAGAACCTGGATCGGGAAGAATATCAGCGGGACCGCGAAATTCGGCGATCTCGAGTTTATCATTTTCGACGGCCTCACGAACGAGGCCCGGTTCGAACGCATCATGGAACTTCTGGATTCAGCCCGCGATTCGATTTATATCGAAAGCCCCTACCTGACCTTTCCGTTTTTCGACAGGCTCAGGAAGATTCGCGAAAGGGGAGTCGATATTACCATCATCACACCCGACCGGAATAACAAGAAGTCGATCAAGAAGTATATTCTGTGGGAAGCCCACCGGTGCGATCTGGCCGTGCAGCTTTACCAGGGACGGATGATGCACCTTAAAGCCATTCTCATCGACGACAAAACACTCATCATGGGCTCGACGAACTTTGACTTTTTGAGTTACACCCTCCAGCAGGAAATAGCCGCCATCATCACGTCTCCGGCGATAGTCGCCGATTTCAAGAGCCGTATTATCGAGGCGGACCTGCGCAACAGTGTGCCGTTCGTGACCGACGGCAGCCCGCCGAAAGGCCACACGCTCCATCTCCAGCTCAAATCGCTGGGTCGGCTGGCGGTTTTTCTGAACCGCCTTTAGCCGCACCCCGCCGCCTGGCGTGCGGAATAAAGTTGTTGATTTGTCCCCGTCAAAAAGTGATTTTCAACAAATCAAAGCGTTTACACGGAAGATGTACGTGGGTCTGAATACTTCCAGCAAAGAGCACGATTTTTCAGGGAAGGGAGCAACACGTGGATTCTAATCTGGCTCTCACGTTATCGTTTATCGTCTACAGTCTTTTCATCATCGGCACGGGACTATACAGCGCCAGGCTGCGGAAGAAAACCGACGATGATTTTGTGTTGGCCAACCGCGAACTGGGACCGTGGGCCTCGGCCCTGTCGGCCTCGGCGTCATCGGAGTCGGGCTGGGTGATGCTCGGCCTGGTCGGGGTGGCTTTCAACGACGGTCTGGCGGCGATGTGGATTGCTCCGGGTATCGGCGCGGGATATCTTTTTAACTGGCTCGTGATAGCGGAACGCCTGCGCAAAAGCACCGCCGCTTCGGGCGCGGTGACAATACCGCAGTACCTCGCCCACCGTTTCGGGGTCGACTCGGTTGCTCTCCGGGTTATTGCCGTGATAATCATCACGGCGGCCATGCTGGGTTATGTCGCGGCGCAGATGAACTCCGCCGGTAAAGCCTTTGATGCCGTGTTTCACCTGCCTTACTGGCTGGGGGTGCTTATCGGCGCTTTCATAATCCTTACCTACACGCTCGTCGGTGGTTTTCGCGCCGTGTGCTGGACGGACATAATCCAGGCGTTGTTTATGGTCATCGCCCTGATCGGCATGCCTTTCCTTCTGCTGGTCAAGCTTGGCGGTTTCGCTTCGTTCGCGCAGTCGCTGGAGACACTGGACGGCAACCTCCTGACCTGGTCCGGTGGCAGAACAGGCTACGCCCTGCTTGGATTTGTCATCGGCATGCTCGGCATCGGCCTGGGCTACCCCGGGCAGCCACAGGTGCTGGCGCGCTTCCAAGCCGCCAGGGACCACACTTCCATCAAAAGAGGCAGCGTTATCGCCTTTGTGTGGTTCCTGCTGGTGTATCTGGGAGCCATCTTCTTCGGCATGTTGGCACGCGCCTTCTACGGCACCCTGGCCGACGCGGAGCAAGCCCTGCCTCTCGCCATCGGCGAATTCCTTCCCCCGATCCTTGGCGGGTTTGTCATCGCGGCCATCGTGGCGGCCATCTGCTCCACGGCCGACTCCCAGTTGATTGTGGTGTCGTCAACGCTCTCGCGCGATGTTGTGCCGTATTTCTCAAAGAAAAAACATACCCCCCTTCCTGACAGCCAGGCCTACCTGCGCCTTCAGCGGATGGACAAACTGGTCCTGCTGATTCTCGCCATCGTGTCAATCCTCTTTGCCCTGACCGAGAACCGCGTCATCTTCGGTTTCGTGCTCTACGCCTGGTCGGCGCTGGGCGCGTCGTTCGGGCCCGTGATAATACTGGGGCTTCTGTGGAAAAGGACCAGCAAGGCGGGAGCCATCGCGGGCATGGTTACCGGGTCGGTGGTAACGGTGGTCTGGAAAAGTATTGACGCTCTGAGCGGCGCCGTATATGAACTGGTGCCGGCGTTCGTGCTCGCTTTCGTAGCGGTCTGGATTTTCAGTCTGGCTATCCCGAACCGTCAGAAGCAGACGTGATGTGGCGCGCAACTGCCCCCAAAATCACTCAGGTGACTCAAGTAAGCGGGCGATGATTTCCGGGTCCTCGTTCGCGCGTTCGTAGTCATCGGGGCGGCCGATATCCAACCAGAAACCGTCGAAGGGAAAAGTCTGGATGCGCTGTTTCTCGGACAGCATACCGAGCACCAATTCGTCAAAACCGAAGGCACCATCTTTCGGGATACGTTCGACCAGGTCTCTCGAAAAGACATAGACACCCATGGATACGTTGAACCGGTATTCGGGCTTCTCCTGAAAGGCAAGCACCGCACCATCGGCATCGGTTTCAAAGACTCCGTAATCGATGCGGTCAGCGCGCCGGTGGGTGGCTACCGTCAGTTTCGCCCCCTGCTCAACATGATACCGAAAGAGCTGACCGAAATCGAGGTCCGTGAGGATATCGCCGTTGACGACAAGGAAATCGTCAGGCAGGTCTTTGATCAGTCGGAGCGGCGCCACGGTCGAGAGCACCTCGTCCTCCATCGAATACTCCAGGTCGAGATCGAAACGCCGACCATCACCGAGCACCACTTCTATCAGGTGGGCCATGTGATTAACGGCAAGAGTGATCTTCTTGACACCGCACCGCCGCAGTTGCATCAGCAGGATTTCAATAATCGGGTGCTCGCCCACCGGCACCAGCGGCTTGGGTATCTCGGTGGTATACGGCCTGAGTCGCGTGCCTTTACCTCCGGCGAGAATCACCGCCTGCATGAAATCACCCATCCTTATCGATTTATGAAATACTCGTCATCCGGGTTACGAATCAGACCGGAGCCGATGGCGAAGATAATCTCGGCAATACCGTCGGCTACGGTGCGCGAAACCGAAAACCCCAGGACTTCACTTATCTTGTCGAAATTTACCCGGTAATCGCGCGGGTCCTCGCCGCGATGCACGTAGGTTACATTATCCCTGCGGTTCGGCAGCCTTTCGAGAATCATCTCCACCAGGTCTTTCTTGCGGTAGTTTTCGGCAGTGTTACCGACATTAAGAGCCTGGTACGCGACAGCCGCCCGGGGCGCCTTCAACACCATGACACAAGCCCGGGCCAGATCACCGGTGTGGCAATAAGGGCGCCAGAATTGCTCGCCGTAAATCTCCAGAGTCCGGTTCAGCAGCAGGTCGCGGGTGAACTCGTTCACGGTCAGGTCAAAGCGGGGGCGAGGCGAAAGGCCATAGGCGGTGGCAAAGCGAAGACAGGTTGGGCAGAAATCATCAAGACCCAACCCGAGCAGGTGGTTCTCGAAGCCCACTTTCAACTCGGCATAGAGGGAGACCGGGTTGAGCGGTGATGTTTCGTCGACATAACCTTCGGGATCGGGCATCTTACCGTAGTTGCTGCAGGTCGAGGCGAAGACGAAGCGCTTGACGTGCCGTTCAATGGCTGCCCGACACAACTCCTCGGAACCTTCTTTGTTCACGGCGACAGCCAGTTCCGGTTTTTCACGGCAGGCCGGGTCACCCACAATCGCCGCCAGATGTATTACGGCGTCGATGTCGTCGAGCGCCGAATGCAGGTCCTTGCGGTTACGTATGTCACCGTAGGCCAGTTCGAAACGCGGGTTCTGGAAATACGTCAGGAGGGCGTTGCCGCCGTGGGAAAGGTTGTCCAGGACCCGCACGCGGTAGCCATCCTGCAAGAGAATACCGACGACGACCGCACCGATGTAACCGGCGCCACCGGTGACGAGGATATGGGCGTCTTTGTCGACAGCGTTTGGGTCCATAGTCCCGCCGAATCGATGTCTATTTCAACCCGGCCAGCGTTTCCCGGGCGGTCTCCAGGTCATCCCCTTTCAGGCCCAGTTCAATCGCCTTTTCCAGATAGCTTCTGGTCCTGTTATCGCCTTCCATGTAGAGCGCCATGCCCATCCGGAAATGCCCCTCCGGCCGGTCACCATGACTCTTGATGGATTTGGAGGCTTCGGCGCGGGACAGATCATAACGGCCACCCTGGAAATAAACGTAAGAGACGTTGATCTTGTATTTGAGACTGCGATCGGATTGGAACTGCGCGTTGCGGGCAAGATTGGCCGCCCGGTTGAGATCGATCTTTTCGTGGGCCAGAATGCCCGAAAAATAGTAGTTGGCGTCGCAGTCATTCCGAGCCTCCTCGAGCACCGCTTCGAACAGATCAAAGGCTTCGTCCCTGTCGCCCAGCCAGTACCAGGCCCGCGCCTTCTGTACCCGTGCCCCGATATCGCCGGGATCCTCGGCCAGCGCCTTCTCGGTCAACTCCAGCGCCGCCGAGTAATCTTTGTCATCGGACAAGTATCTG
>CBFCYQ010000102.1:0-9793 GCA_965602205.1 uncultured bacterium
GCTCGGTTGACTCGGTTTTCGTGCACAAGATTTGGCACGAGGAAGAACTGTCGAAGATGGTTGAGGGCGGGACCATTCCGTATCCCATCCTGTCCGACGCCGGCGGCAACCTGGGCCGTATCTACGGTGTGTATGATGAGAACGCCGGCGTAAACATCCGCGGGCGGTTTCTTATCGATCCGGACGGTGTTGTCCAGGCCGTCGAGATCATGACGCCGCCGGTCGGCCGAAATATCGTCGAAACGGTTCGCCAGGTGAAAGCCTTCCAGCACGTTCGCGCTACCAAAGGCGGCGAGGCCTGTCCGGCCGAGTGGCAGCCCGGGACCATGACGCTCAAGCCCGGTCCCGACCTGGTCGGCAAGGTCTGGAAAGTGTGGCAGCCGCCCAAAGTGGGCTGACAGCGCCACCGCTTCAAGCGTCAACAATCGATTTCTATTCGTATAGGCCGGGTGGTCGTCACAGACCACCCGGTGCGATACAGTACGGTAGCGAGGCCAAGAGGAAACGGGAGTAGCCATGCCCGATATCAGACACTACCTTGAAATCAACGCCCCCGCGCCGAGAGTTTACGTCGCCGTCACCGAGCAGAAAGGCCTGGCCGGGTGGTGGACGCAGGACACGGTGGCGCAGCCCGAGGTAGACACGATTGCCGAGTTCCGGTTCGGCGCCAGGTATCACAACAAAATGAAAATCGTACGCCTTGACCCCGACAGCAAGGTCGAGTGGGAATGTCTCGAAGGGGACACCGAATGGGTCGGCACGCGATTTGTCTTTGACCTGGAAGAAAGAGACGGCATCACCATCCTCCGGTTTGCTCAAAACGGCTGGCGGGAAGCCACCGACTTCTACGCCATCTGCAACTTCACCTGGGCTCAGTACATGTTGAGTCTGAAGTCTTACTGCGAGACGGGCAAGGGAGCGCCTTTTCCGAAACGTTGAGTCAGTCCGGTATGCCCGGCGCAGTCCCGCCTGTCCCGGGAGGGCGGCCGAAGCGGAAGCTGTTTCTGATACCGGTTCGGTGGCGCGCTAAAATCATGAGCAGGCACCCCACGCTTATGCATATCCCGCCGATAATCTCGCGAAACGTCGGTAACTGGCCAAGAATTGCGAAAGCAGTCAGAATCACAAAAATCGGCTGACTCTGGCTGATAACCGCCACCCTGGACAGCTCCAATCGTTTTAGAGCCGACAGGTAAAGCAACCGGGCTACGATCGGCCCCATAATTCCCAGGGCAATAACTCCCGGCCACACTCGCTCCAGACCCTCGAAACTCATACCGCGGCTGAAAAAAATGATCCAGAAAACCACCGCCATGAACGCCGCCCGGATATAGGCGAGTATGGTCGGCTCGACATGCCTTATGGCGATCTTTGAGATGAATTCCGTGATGCCGAAAAACAGTGACCCCAGAAGGACCAGCCAGAAGCCCTCAGAGTATTCGACACGGAGCGAGAGTCGCATTATCACGATGCCGCCGACAGACAGCGCCGCTCCCAGCGTCTCCCAGCGGGTGAAACGCTCTTTCAGGAAGATGATCCCGAGCAGGATGGCGACAAAGACCTCGACCCGGTTGAGAAAAGCTGCCAGCGATGGGTCCATCTTCTGCACTCCCGCCCAGAAGGTCCAGAGGGCAAACACGGAACTGCCCGCGAACAAGCTTACCCACAGCCAGCCCTTCGGTGTGAGAGTGAATAGATTCTTGACGCCTTTGGTGGGCAGAAGAATTCCGGTCATCACGACCGCAGCTACCGAGAAGATGAGACTGTTCATCAAAAGCGGTGAGATGGCCATCAGGTTCCACTTGCCGATGACGGTAGACAGGCCGGAGCCAATGGAGGAGAGGACAGCGATGGCATAGCCCGATTTGCGTGCATCCACCGCCCCGGTTGTTTGAACGGGCGATGTGTTTCTCGCCGGTGCCGGCTGCTCAATCAAGATGCATACTCCGCTTTTCTCTCAGTAAGATTATCTTTGTGAACCTGCCACATCGACGCCAAGGTAGTCAAAACTGTGTGCGGCGTCAATCCGGCATTTGGGGGAAACAGAGATGCAGCCGGGCGGAGGATAACCGTATCGGATCGCATAGCGCTGGAGTTACTACCGGACAACGGGTATGTCGGTGAGTTTACCCTTGTGTAAGCGGATTTCCCGCCTACTTGACGTAACGGGTCGGGTCGGTGATGGCGGCGTTGATGGCCGAAGCGGCCGCCGTGGCGGGGGAACAAAGGTAAGTCTCGGTCTGCAAGGCCAGCCCGCCCTTGAGGAAACTACCGTCGGCCGTGGCCAGGGTGCGGCTTCCCACGGCGAATATCTCGGCGTTGCCGCCAAAACAGGTGTTGCAGCCGGGGTGCATGATAATGGCTCCGGCTTCCACCAGCACTCGTATCAGGCCCTTCTTGAGCGCTTCCAGAAATACGGCCCGCGAGGCCGGGAAAATAACCAGCCGGCAATCGGTATGCACCTGTTTGCCCTTAAGGATTTCGGCCGCGATACGCAGATCGTCCAGCCGTCCGTTGGTGCAGGTGCCGAGGATAATCTGATGTGCGGGCAGGCCCTCGAGTTCGGCCACGGCCTTGACACCGTTGACCTTGCCGGGACAGAAGATCTGCGGTGTTAGCTGGTCGATATTGATCTGGTACATCTCGTCGTAAACGGCATCCTTGTCACTTACAACCGGCGCGTAGTCGCTGTTCGTGCGGCCGGTCAGGTAACGGCGGGTAATGGAGTCGAACGGCGCCAGGGCTGCGCGCGCGCCCATATCCATGGCAACGTTGGTCAGCGTGTAGCGCTCGCTTATATTCATGTGCGATATGACCGAGCCCGTAAACTCAATAGCCTTGCCGCTGGCGTCCTCCGCAGATAACTGGCGCAACATCGAGAGCACAACATCCTTGGTGTAGACGCCTCGCGACCGACGGCCGTTTATTTCGATGCGTATAGTGGGTGGCACACTGAGTTCCGTCTTGCCGTCAGCCCAGATAGAGACCACCTGGTCGAGATCAATCGTGAGGGCGGCGGCGTTTAAGCATCCGAAACCGGTCGAGTGGCTCTCACTTCCAAGGGCCAGTTGGCCGGGCAGCACGTGGGCTTTCTCCACGACAACCTGGTTGGCGAAGCCGTCGCGAACATCATAGAAATGCTTTATTCCCTGCCGCCGTGAAAACTCGCGGATTGACTTGTAGGCAGCCCGGTCACCGCGCGGCTCGTCCAGGGCGCAGCCGGCCAGGGAAATCACTATCTTGTTCGGATTCCAGACATACTCCACGCCGCGTTGCTTGAACTTCTGGATGGCCAGGGCGGATTTACCGGTGGTGACGACCAGGTCCGGCTCTACTTCGACGACCTGTCCCACCTCGACTTTTTCCTCTCCGGCGACCCGCGCCAGTATTTTCTGGCAGGAGGTCTGCTTGCCGTAGAGAGTATCGACCTGTCGCGTAAGTTTCAACCCGGGGAAATTAAGTTCCAACTGCTCCAGCTTAAGGAAGGCCGGTTTCTCCCTGATACCATAGCGCCGCCGCCAGTTATAAAAAGCCGCTTTGGAAATACCCAGTTCGAGCCCGCATTTGTCGTCGTCGCCGAACCTCTCCCACAAATCCCGGATCTCCTTTTCCGAGAACTTGGGGACAGAATGCCGCGGCACGTTTTTCTTGCGCCGCCAGTATGCCACCAGGTACGCCGGAACCCCGCCCAGGTATTCACCGATTTTCTCATCCGTCCGGTAAATCTTCTGGAGTTGGATCAGCTCCGCCTTGGTCGGGATTTTTCTTCTGGGGCTCACAGTTTGTCGAATTCCTTTTTCAAAGCCTCGTAGACAGGCTCCAACGGTATCGACACCACCGAGGTTTTGCCGATCACCGGCATGAAGTTAGTGTCGCCCTGCCACCGAGGCACGATGTGCATGTGGACGTGACCGGGCACACCGGCCCCGGAACTTCGACCGAGATTCATACCGATGTTCAGTGATTCGGGCCGAAGGGCCTTCTTTATTACGACCACGGTCTGCCGCACCAATTCAAAAAACTCGATCGACTCTTCGGTGGTGAGCTTCTCTATCTGCCCGACATGCCGCTTGGGTACCACCATCGAGTGACCCGAGTTGTATGGGAATTTGTTCAGTATGACGATATTCAAGCGGCCACGGTATATAATCAGATTCTTCTTAGAGTCCTTCATTTTCAGCCGGTTACAGAAGATGCATCCTTTTTCCCGGGTTCTGAGGATGAAGGCGGACCGCCACGGTGCCCAGATCATCTTATCAGCCATAACATGCTATAATAAATAAATTTAGCTCGAATTCAAATGTTAATTACGACAATTCTTTAAACCGCCGTAGATGATTGCAGTTCAATGAGTTTTGGACAAAGCTCAACTGTCGCAAAGCAACTGCATGCTGCGGATCAGGTAAAAATCGTAGGTGGAGGCCGGTATCACCACGTATAATTTGACTACTGCGAAGGGAAGGAGTGCGATATGTCTCAAAAGGTTCTTGTAATTGGCGGCACCGGGATGCTCGGCCTGCCGGTTGCCCGCCAGCTGAAGGCCGATGGTTTTGAAGTCACGGTGATGTCCTCAAATGTTGACCGGGCGCAGACACTTCTCGGCACCGAGTTCCGTATTGCCGCCGGCGACGTTACAAACATCGACTCGCTAAGACGTGCCATCGAAGGTCAGGACTGCGTATATTTAAATCTCAACGCCAGTCTGGACCCGGATTTATACCAGCGGCTGGAGATCGATGGCACCGCCAATGTTGCCCGCGTCTGCAAAGAGATGGGCATCGGGCGCTTAGGCAATATCAGCGGTGCGTCGTCACGGGGCGAAGAAGAAGGCATCATCTACCTCGATGCCAAGGTCAAGGCCGAGAGGGCTATCATCGAAAGCGGTGTGCCCTACTCGATCATGCGTCCGTCGTGGTTCTTCGAGTCGCTGCCGTCATTCATTCAGCAGGGCCGAGCAGCCGTGTTGGGAGAGCAGCCGGGTAAGTTCGGGTGGCTGGCCGCCTCCGATTATGCCCGCCAGGTATCCCGCGCCTTTCAGACTGAGGCCGCGGCTAACAAGTGCTTCTATAACCTCGGCCCGGAACAGATGACCATGATGGAAGCTTTGAGCAAGTTCTGCGAGCGTCATTATCCGGAACTTGAACCGCAGGAGGTCAGTTTCAAAATGGCCAGGGCCATGGCGATGCTGCCGGGAATGAAGCTTCTCAAGCGGGTTATACCGTTTTTTGAGTACTTCTCGACAAGAGTAGAACAAGTTGACAGCGGCGAAGCGGACACAATTCTCGGTCCGAATAGTACCCCGATCGAGGTGTGGTTAGAGCAGTACCGACCTTCCGACTGATGATCCGTTGGCCCGCCGTCCTGGTTTTTGTTGATTATTTGCTCTGCGGGCGCCTGGTTGTGTCCATGAACAAGAATGCCCTGCCACGGCTCGACATCACCACCGAACAAATCCGTCGGCATCTACGTCCCTGGTGTCGACTGAAGCCGGGTGAGGTATGGGAAGACGAGTTGGGACGGCACACTGTAGCTTGCGGCGATGCCGCCGACAGGACATTCATAAAAAGCCTGTTTGCAGGCTGCCCGGCGACCCTGGCGGTTCATGATCCCCCTTACAATCTGGTGATGTTTGCCCGGCGCTCGGTGTCCGAATTCACCGAGTGGTGCCGCCGGTGGGTAGATAATACGCATGAAATAATGAGCGATGATGCGGCGCTGTACGTCTGGCTGGGCGCCGACCAGAAAAACCACTTCCAGCCACTGCCGCAATTCATGGCCATGATGGCCGAGACGGATTTCACCTCACGGTCATTTATCACCATGCGCAACCAGCGCGGTTACGGCACCCGGAAAAACTGGATGGCCGTGCGGCAGGAACTGCTCTACTACACCAGGGGCAACCCGGCTTTTCAAGTGCAATATACCGACATACCCAAAATCCTGCGCGGATACTATAAAGACGTCAAGGGCGTGCGCACGGAGAATCTTCAGCGCAGTCGCTCGGCGAATATCCGGCCGGGCAATGTCTGGGTCGATATTCAGCAGGTGTTCTACCGCATGCATGAGAACGTCAACGGCTGCTATGGACAAAAACCGCTCAAGGCCATAGAGCGGATAATAAAGGCATCATCCCACGAAGACGACGTCGTCGCCGACTTTTTCGCCCACTCCGGCACCACCCTTATTGCCTGCGAAAAAACCGACCGCAGATGTGTTACGCTGGATGTCGACCCGATCTTCGCTGAGATAACCATCCGCCGGCTGGAACGCTTCCGGAAGACCGGCGAAACGGGCTGGCAGGCGGAGAACATGTTCGCCCGCGAGTTGGCTTCATCCGCGGTGGGTCATGATACCGCTGTGCCGCCTTAGATAGGCTTTACCGAAGAGCGAGTTCTGTTCGTCTTATAAGTATGGGCAGGTCGCCGGTCCCGCACGGAAGAATCTCTTGCCTCGATTGTATCCTGTAGTTAAGTGATAATTCAAATCACGCACCCGGTGGTGCGGCCGCCTTCTTTAGAAGCGCTATCTGCCCGCTGTGGTAATGATCATGCTCGATCACGGCATGTAATAGCTCGCCTGCCGTAAAGCTCTCACCGGGCACGCGGTGTTCGAGTTGTGATTCGTCGAGATTCTCCACCACCGCCAGCAACTCCCTGTGCACTTTTTCCGATTCATTTACCGCCTCTGACCAGGCGTCGTCGGTGGTTCGCGTGATTTGGGGCCAGTCCCAGACATTGTCCGGATCGTAGCTGCGATCTACGCTCTCTCCCTGCAGCATGCGAAGTACTGCCTGTTCCCAACGCGTCATGTGCACAGTGATTTCCCAGATCGTATGCACCTTCGCAATAGGTCTGCCGGCCGCGATCGCCGCGGATACACCCTCCAATGAGTCCCGCACCGCCGGGAAGAGCCAGCGGTCGCTACAAAAGGCCCGCACCAATTGCTTGTGGATATGCTTAACTTCAGCCATAAAGACCTCACTCTACCAGATATTCTATTGTCACCGTTAGAGTAAGGCAAGCCAATTTGTCCGGATCTGTCTTTTCGGTCAGTGCCCGTGCTAAGGCTGTGGGGCGCGTGTCTACGGACAATCCGGCGGCGGCGGTCCCGCCGGGATCCCGAAAAGGTACGATACCAGATATGTGATATCGGATACGTTGGTTTTCTCGTCAGCGTCGCCGTTGGCATTGCCCTCGGAGGGGCATGGCGGAGGAGGGCCGGTCGGTATTCCGAAAAGATACTCCACCAGGTAGGCGACATCGGATATGTTGACCCTGTCGGGCGGTGCGCCGTTGGCATTACCCCTGATGCCGCCGCAACAGCAGGCATCGCCGATACCGTCGCTATTCGTGTCGGACTGACCGGGATTGACCCGATCCGGGCAATTGTCAGCCTGGCATGTACTGGCGGCATAACCGGGGTCGCCGTAACCGTCGCCATCTAGATCCGTGCATTCGTCGCAGGCGTCGCCAATGCCGTCACTGTCAGCGTCCGCCTGGTCGACGTTGGCCGCCTCCGGGCAGTTATCCTCGGGACAGATATTGAGAGCAAAGCCCGGGTTGCCAAGGCCGTCGCCGTCACTGTCGGTGCAATCATCGCAAACATCCCCGACCAGGTCGGTGTCGGCATCTTCCTGCAGCGGGTTATAGGTGTTCGGGCAGTTGTCCGCGGATATGGGCACGCCGTCTTCATCGAGGTCAACCACGGAAAGGTCGCAGTCATAGGTTATGACGCGGAAGGCATCAACAGCCGCCTCTATAGTAGTAGCATAGAGAGTGTCCGAGGCCGCGAATCGCACCCTCATATCGGAGGTGGGGGTCATGTATTCACTTACCCAGAAGCTGTGCTCGAACCACCCGCCGTGACACTGATCCACCGGTCCGGCGCTGTCGGCGAGAGTCCAATCCTGGCCGTTGTTATTGGAGATAAATACCCGGAACACATCGTGGTTGTAGGTATAAGTATTGAGGTTGAACCAGCGGGCATAACCGATCATGCCATCGGTTCCCGACAGGTCAAACTTGGGTGAAACCAGGTTGGTCGTGCCCCCGTCAACATCGGCGCCTTCCTGGTTGTCGGTCACATAACAGTAGCCCGACCCGTCGTAGTCGCTGATCGGGTCACCGGACAGGCCGCCGGCGGTCGGAATGCGCCGCTCCCAGAAACCGTCAGTGGCAGTACCGGATACCGTCCAGTACTTGTTGGTCTCGAAGTCGTCTTCGAACAAAACGTTAAGACCGGTAGCCACTACCGCTCCGTAAGGATTTAAAGGGCCACGGTCATACAGTGTTCCCAGCTCCGCCTCAGCGGCACTGACGTAGAAATCAAAGCGACCATAGCAGTCGGCCGCGGGCAGGGTGGCCTCGTAATGATTCACGCCGATTTCAGTCATCGGTACCGTGATGTAACCGCCGCCGTTAAAGGAGTAGTAGATTTTGGCGCTGTTCGGCACCGGCACGCCATCCCAGGCTCCCTCGACGACGAGTTCAATCGTCGCGGGGTAACCGGGAGATAGCATGGTCGGCACGCCTTTGGGATATCCGAAAGCCAGCCGTTCCTCGGGCCGGACGGTAGCGCTGACCGTGTAAGTCGTCGCCAGAGAAATCTGTACCATCTTGGTCATATATGAGAAGTCCATGTACGATGTGCTGTCGCGGAAGGAGTGATAAACGGTGGAGAAATAGTACTCGGCTACGAAGGTGGCCGGGTAACCTTTCAGCGTGAAGGGGTAGTGGTCGGATCCGCCGGAATTACCCGACAGGTAACCGGTCATACCCAAAAGAGAAGAACCCAGGGTGCGCCACAGTACCGAGAAAGTCGTGTCGGTGCCGTGGTACAACCGCGCGCGGGTATCGTTCTCGTAATGCCCGATCATGTCCATGTTGAGCATATACACAATGCTGTCACCCCTGATGGTTGCCTCGTCGGCGTAATGCTCGGAGCCGTAAAGGCCGAACTCTTCGGCATCGAACAGGACGAAGATGAACGTCATATCGGTCTCAATGTCCTGGAGCACTCGCGCTACTTCCATAACACCCGCCGTGCCCGAGCCGTTGTCGTCAGCCCCCGGCGAACCCTCCACGGCGTCGCGATGCGCGCCGACAATAATTTGTTGACCGGGGAAGCGGTTGCCGATTTTGTAGGCCACGACATTGTGGCATTCCGTCGTTTCTCCGGAGAGGTCAGCCGAAAACGTATCGATCGCCACCGAATCGTAACCGAAGGACTCAAACTTGTCAGCCAGCCAGTTGCGCACCTGGCGGCTCTCGACGGTTCCGGCGAGTCTGGTGGGATAGGCCTGCAAATGCTCCGTGTATGAGCGGAGAGAATCTTCACTGACCAGTGATATAAGCGAATCCAGATCGAGGGTGTACGGCGACGGGGCGACGAAACCTGTGGTGGGCTCGCGATAGGTGATTCTGGTTCGGACCACATCGACAGGAACCAGCGCCGGCTGGCCGGGCACGGCTGACAGTACTTCCCGGTCGACGCGATAAATCCTCAGGTTGTCCTCTTCATATAACAAAGGATAAAGACCGACATTCTGCCGGTCGAGACGGAGATCGAAAGCCATCTCGTTTTTCTGCACACCGGACGCCACGACGGTATATGTCAGACCGCTTTCAGCCAGTCGTTGGGCCGCCTCGGCATCTGCCAGGACCAGGTAACCGTTTTGCACCGAGGCCACTGCCTCCACTCCGGCAGCCCTCAGTCTGGCTGCTTCGTCGGCATTGACTACCTCCACGCGGTACAGGTCACCGGCAGCAGCAGCGAGAGGGAAAATCATGATTAT
>CBFCYQ010000103.1:0-9776 GCA_965602205.1 uncultured bacterium
AATAGTAACTGCCGTTTTTATCCTTGAGTATCAGCGCAAAATACCTGAACTGCAATATCCTGCCCAGAATGCGCACAATTTCTTTAACAACACCCTCAGTATCAAGGATGGACGCCAGAATACGCGTGTTCTCATAAATCATCTCGAGTTGCGCCTGTGATTTCTCCAGTTCCGACGTTCGCATATTCAGGGTGTCAAACAACTTCAGCAGTCGCTTCTCCGAGCGCCGCAGATACTCGGAGGCGTAGGATATGGCCAGGAAATACACCAGAACAAAACCCACCCGCATGGATACTCCGAAAGTATCACGGATAGTCAGGTCGGGGAAGATTATGGCCATGTATGACACGATTGTCATGATCGTGACGGCCATGCCAAACCAGAATGTCAGAACATAGGCCGCCACCGAAATCGTAATATAAAACAGCAGGTAAAATGACGAAGCCACGCCACCGGTATAGTATACGAAGATGGGCACGAAAATAAGGTCATACAGGATGGCCAGCAGGTAGGCCGCCTTGATATCGAACATTCCCCGCATGGCCAGCAGAAACACGGCCATCTGGAGGACAAACGTACCCAGCAGGAAGACAAAGAAAGTCGTGTCCTGCTGCGGGTAGTCGCCGAAAATGGTAAACCAGGTTATCCCGACGAGCGTGATCGCCCGGGTCAGCAGGTAGATAACGTCAATCCGCGGCAGAAGAGTTTTGTTTCTATCAAGAAAGAGCTTCATAAAACAAACCTGGATTATAGTATTATCGGCTATAATCCAGGTTTATTTATTTGTAACTGAACACCTTAGGAGGAAAAGAAAGATTTGGCTTTCAAGCCGGGCTGCGTTAGCCTCCTGATCGACAGACCAATTACTCCAAAAGATAACGCCAGCAGCAAAATATCGGTCACGGCCAGCAGCGTATTATGGGTAGGTATATACTTCACAAAGAGATAGTAGCTCAGCGAAGCGATCGTCGTCACAACCATGACCGCCGCCGGCAAGAGTGTGAACCAGCTTTTTCGTCCGGCACGATGCAGCCAGACAGTGGCGGCAATCAGCGTCAAGGCCGCAAGAAGCTGATTGGTCGAGCCGAAGAGCGGCCAGATAAGCTTATAGCCGTTGCTCATGGCCAGCGCCACCATGGCCACGACGGACAGCCCGGAGTTAAACCAGAATTTTCGCATATAGGCCGGCGGACGGTCAAAAACCGCCTTCCACAGCTCTTCAAACAGGTAGCGGTTCAAGCGAACGGCTGAATCGAGAGTCGTGATGAGAAAACCCTCCACTATCAGGATGCCCATCACGGACCCGAAGGCCAGCGAAATTCCCAGAGAGTTGTTCAGAAGGTGGCCCATTGATAAGGCGAAAGCAAGAATGGGGTTGCCGGACCCGACCTCCGGCCAGGCGATGGCCATGTATTCGCTGAAATTAAGCGATGAGCCGATAGTCACCAACACCAGCACGGCCAGCAAGCCTTCCAGAAGCATGCCGCCATAACCGACCGTCCTGGCCTGACCTTCGCTGGCCAACTGCTTGGAGGAGGTGCCGCCTGCCACCAGCGCATGGAACCCCGAGATAGCTCCACAGGCAATGGTTATAAACAAGAACGGCCACACGGGACCCATTTTAGCGGCCCCCACCGCGAAATTCGTCATCGGTGCGGTAACGGTCACTCCCTGCAGTCCCGAAATCACCACCCCTGCAATCATCGCCGCCATTCCCGCATAGAGAATCTGAACGTTGACAAAGTCGCGAGGCTGCAAAATGATCCAGACCGGCGCTTCGCACGCAAAAAAGGTATATATCGCGATTAGAATCATCCAGGCGAAAGGTGAGATTGTCAGCGGGTGATGAAAGCCGACCCAGACCGAAAAAATCCCGATAACAAGGGCCAGAAGATACGCCAGCCAGGTTTTCAGATTTCTCCTGGTGACCAGAAAACCCAATAACGGTGCCAGGGCCGTGATCACAATGACCGAGGTCGAGGCAATACCTCCGATAATTCCCATCGACTGCCCGTCGACGACTCTGGTGCGCAACAGCGTCTGGCCCGCGGCCAGCCCCAGCTTTTCGAGAGGATACAGGCTGGTCAGAGCCACCGCCGTGAGCGACAAAAAGGCCGACGTCACCAATATGATCAGGATAATGGTAAAAACGATAAAGAGGATAAAGCCGGTCGGCCCCAGGGACTTTTTGGCGATTTCGGCCATGGAACTGCCGCGCTCGCGAATAGAAGTGAAAAGTGCCACAAAGTCGTGTACGGCCCCGAAAAATATGGCGCCCAGGACAACCCACAGCCAGGCCGGGCCGATTCCGTATAGAATCCCCAGTGCCGGGCCCACAATCGGGCCGGCCCCGGCAATGGTAGCATAATGATGGGCAAACAGCACCGACGACCGGGTCGGGATAAAATCCTTGCCGTCGTTTATCTCGACCGCCGGGGTGGGACGTTTGGCATCCTCTCCGATGCTTCGGGCTATGAAACGACCGTAGAAGCGGTAACCCAAAATATAACAGATCAAGGCCGCCAGAAAATAGAACAAAACATTCACATCGATCCCTCGGTAATCCCTTAAAAACCAGATGCTTGAAGCTGGAATATAATTCCGGACTCGCCATTTATCAATATCATATTCGGCGTCCCGTGCGGTCGTGGATACGCGATCACTATCGCCTGCGGCAAAATCTGCCTTTTTCTCGATTCCCATTCTTTTAACTGGAGCCAGGCAGAAGACGGTTATATAATAAGGGCAACCAAGCAATTCGATTGACGTATGCTAAAAAGAGAAAAGCGGACAGGTGCGCGTATGTCAGATTATTCAAAATGGTTCATAACATGTGTTCTTGCGGTCGGTGTGGTGTCGCTGGCCTCGGCGGTGGTGACGGCAGCCACGTTCGAAAAGAGCGAGCGCATCCATATCACCAATCTGCACCGGCTCGATGACGACCTTTACGCCTTCGGCTCGTACATAACGGTCGACGGACAGATCGACGGTGACCTGATTGCCGGGGCGTACGAAATTCAGACCAACGGCAACACTACCGGTTCCCAGAACATATTCAGTTACACCTATCGCCACAGTGGCAAAGCGCTGGGGGCGGTCAGAGTGTTTGGCTATGCCGTGACCATTGACGGCTATGTCGGGCGTTCCCTGGTAGCCGGCGGCAACAGTGTCCGAATCGGGCAGGGCGGCATAATAGAAAAGGACGTCGCCATATGGGGAAACATGGCTTATGTGGAAGGCACGATATCCGGCAACTTCGCTTTCACCGGCAATATCATCTACCTCTCCGGATTCGTCAACGGCCAGGTAGACATTGAGGCGGCCAAAATAAATATCACGGCGCCGGCGGTTATCAACGGCGACTTCAACTACACGGCCCGCGAACGCATCGATTTCGACACACTTTCCGGTGTCACGATCCTGGGCAAGACCAACTGGCACGAGCCGAGCATCGACAAAGAGGCCGAGGAAAGCGACGCTTTCTCCACCGTCGTTCTGACAACTTCCAAGATGCTGGCGGCATTCCTGTTTGGGATAATCTTCATCAACTTCTTCAAAAAATACGCCGTCGAATCGTTTGCGCAGCTCAGGTCCCGCTTCGCGGTGGCGGCCGCCTCGGGCTTTCTGGGATTTTTTATCGTCGTTTTGTCCCTGGTTATACTGGTTATCGCCGCCGTGCTTTTCCTGGCGGGATGGCTCTTGATCCGGGGCGACATGGCCCTGTTAGGGGCCTTGATCCTGATAATCTCCATACTGACCATGCCCATTTTCAGCTTCGCCAGCGTTTCGGGAGGATTGTTGTTGTATTCAGGCAAAGTCATTCTGGCGTGTTTGGTCGGTTACTGGCTGATCGGGATATTCAAATCAAATCCGACGGAATTGAGTAAGACCCAGTTGTTCGCGGGACTGGTGATTCTGACGGCGCTTTTCGCTCTGCCGTATGTAGGGCTTGTTATCTACTTACTGGCCAGCATCATCGGTGCCGGGGCGATTATCCTGGGAATCAAGAACTGCCGTCGGGAGTCGGCCGCGCCCGAACCCGGGCCGCCCGCGGAAGAAGGCCGTAACCTCAAGGCGACTTAGAAACCGCCCGAGGTTCCACGCTTACGCGGGTCGGAGGCCGGGACCATCAGGCCGCTCGCATCCACCGATATTATCTGTAAATCGCTGTACGGTTCGCGTTCCTCGACGCTGTGCCCGTACCGGATCAAATCCTGGATTGTATTGATGTCAAAACCGTCCTGCTCGAGATACAGAACATCCGGCAGCCACTGGTGATGAAAACGAGCCTGTCGGCAAATCTCCGCAACATTCCGGTCAAAACGTATGTAGTCGACAAGCGCCTGGGCCACGACCGTAATGATTTTCGATCCCCCGGGGGCACCAAGAACAAGGCACGGCCGCCTCCCCTCCAGCACGATGGTGGGCGACATTGAAGACAGCATGCGTTTGCCCGACTCAATCTTGTTGGCCTCACCGCCAACCAATCCATAAAGGTTCGGAACACCCGGCTTAATGGAGAAATCATCCATTTCGTTGTTCAGAAGAAAACCGGCGCTATCCACGACCAGCCCGCAACCATAAGATCGGTTGAGCGTGTAAGTCAGGGCTACGACGTTGCCGCTCTTGTCGCAGACGGAAAAGTGTGTCGTCTGGTCCGATTCGTTTCCCGGAGGGATGCCCGGACCGACGTTGTGAGATGGCGAGGTATGTTTAAGGTCGATATGCTGGCGGCGGTTCTCCAGATAGGCGCTGTCGAGCAGACCCGCCGGAACGTTATAAAACTCGGGATCACCGAGGTGCTGCGAGCGGTCGGCGAAGGCCAGACGCGATGCCTCGCTGAATAAATGGAGGTACCCAGACGATCCCGGAGAATATCGAACGAAATCGAATGGTTCGACCAACTTCATGATTTGGCCGATAATCATCCCCCCGGAACTGGGCGGCGACATGGAATAGACGTCATAGCCGTCAAAATCAAAATGAACCGGCTCCCGCCAGACGGTTCGGTAGGCTTTGAGGTCTTCCGCCGAGATCAACCCGCCGTGCCGTGCCATGCACTGCACAATCCGCTCGGCGACCTTGCCTTCATAGAACCCGCGCCTGCCTTCGGCGGCGACGACATACAGTGTCTTTGCCAGATCCGGCTGCAAGAGACGGTCGCCCTCCTTAAGAGTTCGGCCGTCGGGGTAAAATATATTGGCGGACTCGACGAACCGACCCAGGACCTCTCTATCATCGCTAAGCGACCGCGCCAGATAAGCGTCGACAATGAAGCCCGTGTCTGCCAAAACGGCGGCGACGCCCACCAGTTGCTCCCAGGGCATCGAGCCGTAACGACGCCACATTTCGTACAGGCCAGCCACCGTGCCCGGCACACCACAGGCCATTGCCCCGTTAAGAGAAAGGCCGGCAATAACTTCATCGCTGTCGTCGAGAAACATCGTCTCGTGGGCGGAGGCCGGAGCCGTCTCCCTGAAATCCAGGGCGCGCACTGACCCGCTCTGGCCATCGTGAATCAGGGCAAATCCACCACCGCCGATATTGCCTGCTTCGGGGTGCACCACGGCCAGGGTGAAGGCCACCGCCACGGCCACATCAAAGCTATTGCCGCCCTTTGTGAACACATCAACACCGACCGCGGTGGCGATGGGGGCAGCCGTAGCTACCGCGCCGTTCTCGTAAAGGGTGGAGACCTCGATGGAAGTGCAGCCGAACGAAAGCGCCACCGCGAAAATCGCCGGGGCCATTAGCCAAAACCGGCACCGCTGGTTTGCCGTCATAGGATGCATGGTGAACTACACGCCTCAGCGTTTATCTACTACGAATACCATCCCGTCGGGGAAACTGATCTGAAGGGGAATGCCGTCTTTGAGTTCTTTTGAGGTCATTCTCAATGGTTTCGCGTCCTCGCTGTCAAAGACATTCGTCAATCGCAACTTGGTCGACTTGAAACCGGCCTGCTTCAGATCGGCCCGGATGATGATTTCCTTCTGGTCAGCTTCCAGACCGTCGGAAAGCTCCCCGGGCGGCGGGGCGACAATAAACAGCAACCCTCTTTTTTCACCGGCCAGAAACGATATGTCTATCGACGGATCGCTACAATACAGGTACGAAGTGATCTTTTCGCTGTTCAAAACAGACTCTATGAAAGAAAGCTTCTGATGGTTGCCACCGGAAGCGCCGTCAAAGGCAAAGAGATAGAAGTTGCCCTTGAAACGGGACGACGATACGGCGACCACCTTAGAGTCGCTCTTGGCGATTTTTCTGACTTTGGAATCATCCGTCGAGCGGATAGTACCATAAATGTACGCCGGGAACGAACCGGCTTTGTGAGTAACCGTGCCGATGCGGTAATCGACGGTTGTTTTGATGCGGAAGTGGTTGGCGAGAATGTGACAGTCTCTCATGTTCTCATCATACCTGGGCATCACACCGCACAGAATCACGCTGACACCTGCTTTGACCAGCTCGACAATCGCCTCCTGATCGCCGGCGGCCATAATCTCCGTCGACGCAAAAAACAGGAGCTTGTACTGCTTTAACGTATCGAAATTGCGGTTCTCGCGCACTCCGAAGTTGAGCTTCAGGCGCATCAGATCCCGACAGAAACCTACCGCCGACTCATCGACAAGCCGCTGAACGTATCCGAAAACTTTGTCGCTGGAAGTCCGCCGCAGCCAGTAATAGAAACGGTTGCCGACCACGGCGATCTCCGGAGCGGAATCCATCTCGTCCAGAGCTATCGTCGTAATCGCCTGGTTGAAGCGCTTGGCCACTTCGTAGCCGCTTGAAACCGTACCGTCATTGTGAAGAGGCGCACCATACCAGTGGTCCCGGTCGACAAACATATAATGGTTGATCCCTTTGAATCCCGCCGAGAGGCCCGCGGCGTAGTAAAAGCGGCGAGTATTGTCCGGAATCGGAGCCTCATCTTCTTCTCTTTCCGGGTTGACGGCCGCAGACCCCGACGTAAAGGAGCTGGCAAAGGCAAAACCATACTCCGCCTTGAGGAAACGGGCCTTGATATTCAGATCGAAATAGCGCCCCTCGGGAAACACGTTGCCTCCCAGGAAAGGCGAGCGGTCCTCGGGAACCAGGTTAAAGGCCGGTAACAACTCACCCGGATGGAAATATAACGATCGGAATATAAGCGGCTCGACCGTATACGACTTGAAAACATCCTCCAGCATCTCCAGATACAACTGTAAGGTGAATTCCCGAAAGCGGAACCAGTCAAACACCTTGGGATAGTCCTTCAGCGTCAGCCCACCAAACTTGCGGGGTGGCTCCACCTTCGCAAAACTACCGTTCTTCTCCTTGTACTGGGCGTTGAGCTTCTTGATGTCACCGTAAGCCGATTCCAGAAAATCAGGGTAGTACTGTGCCAGAACGTCCGGATTGTAGTCCGCACTGGCCGGGTCGAGTTGCCGCCAGAACGATGTTTCGTAGTCGAGCTCGACCATGAAAACCGGGCCCCGGGGATGAATGTAGTTCTTGGTCGTCTGGATGAAGGCCTTGAAATAACTCTTCATATGAAATAGATAATTCTGGTGCAGATAACTCGGTCGATAGCCGCCGCCGGTACCATACTGATCCTCGACACTGGTTTCCTGCCCACTGGCATCACGGGCAAATAACTTTATGTCATTGAACAAATAAGATGGCAATCCCCCGTTCTCCAGCTGTCCCGCAACGGACGGACCCGGGCGAAGAATTACCTTAAAACCGAACTCACGGGCCAGTTCCAGAAAAACTATCAAGTCTTTCCGGGGATCGGACAGCCCCGCAAAATCCAGAAACTTGTTTTCGTCCTGGTGAACGTTCCAGGGGACAGCCGTCGAAATAATCCGAAAACCCGCCCGCTTGATTCTTTCAAAGCAGATTGACCAGTAACGTTTCTCAGTTCTGAAATAATGCAGTTCCGCTGAAAAAGGATGATAAGTCTCTTTCCCTATCGAAAACTTATTGCCAATTACACCCAACATATAATGCCTTATCTATCAATAACTTACGCGTTCTGTCCAACTCCGGTACGAATTTTAATAATACCCAATTTGTCCCCGAATGTCAATAATAAAGATGTAATCTACTGCACAACAATATCTTATCGAAAGAACCCCGCTTTCGGCCGGTTTTCGGCAGACCTCATGGCGTTCTCGTCGAGAATTCCAAAAAACCGACTTAATCCGTTATAGTACAGAAAGATACAAATTAACTCGGCAGAGCGTGAGCGATGACATAATAGACACCATCAAAAAAGCCCCCGTGAAGGGGGCTTTTTTTTCAATGGTCTTTATTACGAGATTGTAGCCCAGGTAATGACCTGCTTACTTCAGCAACATCATCTTCTTTGTGGCCACAAACGAACCGGCTTCAATCTTGTAGAAATAGATACCTGAGGCCACCTTGGTGCCATCATCACCAGAGCCGTTCCATTCTTCGGTATACCGACCGGCGGCCAGGTCCTGATCCACCAGGGTACGGATCCTCTGGCCGAGAACGTTGAAGATGGTTATCGTCACGTGAGCTTTGACCGGCAGGTCGAAGTTCATGGTTGTAACCGGGTTGAACGGATTAGGGTAATTCTGACTCAGGGCAAAGGTAGTCGGCACTCCGGGGTCGCGTTCGGTCACGGCCGAGCCGCCGGATATGGTAAAGCAGTGGGGACCATCCCAGGTAGGGAGAACATCTCCGGTAGAACCCGGTTCCGTCGTCCCCGTGTCACTCGACCACAGCCACTCGTTGGCCGGCGGATAGTAGCACGAATCCAGGCAAAGCGTTTTTCCCGCCTGCGCCGCATCAACCTGAGTCGTAATAGTGTAAACGACCTCATCAAAGCCCGGCTGTACACCTGGCTTCTGTGCCGGGATGAGTTGCTTGGAGTTGCCTCCGAAACCGACGGTGTCAGCACCGCTGCCGGTAACGCTATACGGATTCACGAAAATGTTGTCATTGAAATTCAGCACCGGGCCGTCCCAACCGTCATAATAGACAACCCACTCAAAGGTGATTTCATCGTCAAAATACGGGACCCACGTCAGGGGTTCCCACACGGCATCATCGGAATAGACGCGGAAGCCGTTGGAGGCTCCCACGATGCACGTGGTATCGGCCCCGCCGGGCATCGTCCAGCGAATGTAGAAGACAATCGGAACGCCGGTCTGCAGTTCGTCTGAGACATCAAGCCCGTCAACGTGGTCCAGGGAGAAAGCGTAGTCCTGACCGTAGGCTGCCCCGAACGAAAGCAGAAGAGCACCTAACAAACCTACCATTAGCTTAATCTTCATAGCAAAGCCTCCATGCAATTACGATTCTTTATATGCAAAACTCTCTAATTTTTCAATAGCCGTACTGTGAATCCGGCACGCTACAGTAATCTCACTTTTACGCCGACGTCGGCGTCAAGAGCCACATGAACCAGACAGTACTCCAATCTACTTGTATTCAATATTATAAATATTATACGGATGAGTCAATTAAAAAGAGGTCGCATTCTCTAAAAAACCTGATTAATATCTCAGACCGGGCTGACACTGGTGCCGCCGCCGCGGCTTGGCACCTCCTTTTGAGAGACAAAATAACACGGTTTTCGTCCGTTTTTGCCGATTTCGAATGGGAAAAAGTATTGACGCGATCGGCGGCAAAGGACCATAAAAAAGACGGCCGCCCCATGGGCGGGGCGGCCGTTTTATCATTGATCGCGTTGTGACAACGCTCTCACTTACGGACAGGCCGGAGGCGCCGGACCGCTCGGAATACCGAACAGCCAGGCT
>CBFCYQ010000104.1:0-9738 GCA_965602205.1 uncultured bacterium
GGCGACGTTCGCCGGCGGGACTTTTTCTTCTTCAGCAATCCACTACGGTGCCAACATACTACCGGGCAATTATGATGCGACCCGGGAACCGCTGGATGTCATCTATACGTATAGCCGTCCGGATGGCGGCCAGATAGTCAAATCTTATCGGTTCTACCCTGAACGGTATGCTTTCGACCTGGTGTTCGAGGTTTACGAGACGGCGGCGTTTGGTTTTGAGCGCAAGTACAACATGATGTGGAACACGCCGCTGGGCGTGACGGAGCCCGACCTCGAGACGGATTACCAGGCGATGGAAGCAGTGGCCATGATGGCCGGTTCACGCGAGAAGCTGGACGATTTTGAGGACGGTGTGCTCAAGCAGGAGCTGACGGGTTCAACAACCTGGGCGGGGGTGCGCGCCAAGTATTTCGCGGCGGTGATAATCCCCAAGAACCGCGACGGTGATGCAGCTATCGCCCGCGGCACGAAAAACGATGTCATGACCGCTGACGGCAAGGTGGAACAGAGAAAAATCACGGCCGGCCTGGAGATGCAATTCGCCAACGCCCCGGCTATTGTCGACAGCTTTACCGTTTTTGTCGGGCCGCTGGATTACACGCTGATGTCGAAGTACGACGTGGGTCTGGAAGACATGCTTGATATCGGCACGACACCGTTCATCGGCTGGTTAATCAAGCCGTTCGCGATCGCCATCATCTGGCTTTTGCCCCACCTGTACAGCGTGGTCCCGAATTATGGCCTGGTCATAATTTTGTTCGCCCTGCTGGTCAAGATTGTCACGCTGCCGCTGTCGATGAAGTCATTCAAGTCGATGCAGGCGATGAAAACACTTCAGCCGAAAATAGAGGCGCTCAAAGAGAAACACAAAAAGAACCCGCAGGCCCTCAACCAGGAGACGATGAAACTTTACAAGGCGCACGGTGTGAACCCGATATCCGGCTGCCTGCCGATTTTGCCGCAGATGCCGCTCTTCTTTGCACTATTCTCTGTTTTCCGCTCGACGATACTGCTTCGCGACGCGCCTTTTGTGTGGTTCATATCCGATCTATCGCGCGGCGCGACCGGTTTCGCCGATCCCTACATGATCCTGGTGATTATCATGGTCGCGGCGCAGTTTATCTCGCAAAAATTCACGATGGCCTCGACGCAGCAGAACAAGGCTTTCATGTATATCATGCCGCTGTTTATGGGATTCATCTTCTATAAATTCGCCGCCGGCTTGGTGTTGTACTGGACGTGTTTCTCGGTTTTCTCATTGCTGGATTATCTTGTTTTTCGTCGAGATAAAAATACGCAGATCCAAACCGCCAAGTAACCATGTGTCCGCACAAAAAAGGGCGCACCCGTCTCGCCTTTGACGAGACCATCGCCGCCATCATCACTCCTCCGGGGGAAGGCGGCATTGCGGCCGTTCGCGTCGCCGGGCGGCGCAGCCGCGCTTTGCTTGAGAAGCACTTTCGGTCGGTATCCCCGGCAATGGAGGCATCCGCCGCTGTACCCTTCCTCATGCGATACGGACACTTTCTCAATCGGCAGGGACGGGCGGTGGATGAAGTGATGGCGGTGTTTATGCCGGAAGGCAGGTCCTACACGGGCCTGGAACAGGTGGAGCTATATTGTCACGGGGGCCGGGAAGTAGTTAAGGAGATACTCGACGACCTGTTGGCGTCGGGGGCGCGGGCCGCCGAGCCGGGCGAGTTCACCAGGCTGGCCTTTCTTTCCGGTCGCATCGACCTGGTGCACGCCGAGGCTGTCGCGGAGATCATCGCCGCCAATACTACAGCATCGTTCGAAACGGCCCGGGAGCACCTCATCGGCGCCTACGGCGAACGCATCGAAAAACTACGCGACGCACTGGTGGAGGTCATGGCGGAAGTGGAAGCCTCCATTGACTTTCCCGAGGAAGAGATAGATCCGGCCGAGGGCAGCAAGCTGGTGCGGTCACTGGACGGCATAATCGCCGAAATCAGGGGGCTAGTCGACAGTTACCGGGGCGGAAGGATCATAAGGGAAGGCTATAAGATCGCCATCGCCGGCCGGCCCAACTCAGGAAAATCCTCTCTTTTCAATCTCATGCTGCGACAGGAGCGAGCCCTGGTTACGGAGACGGCCGGCACCACCCGCGACTACCTGTCCGAGTGGGTGGAGCTTGACGGTTTTGCCGTCAACCTGATTGATACTGCCGGTCTTCGCCGCAAAGGAGGCGCTATTGAGAAGGCCGGGCAGAAATCGGCCATGAAGATAGTTGGTGAAGCCGACCTGGTGCTGTGGATGTTTGACATATCTGAAAAGTCGTGGAATAAGAATCTTGAGACCGACCTGAGGTCGTTGGGTGGCGGCCCCAACTTATTGTTGGCCAATAAGATAGATTTGTTAAAAGACTATCGTGCTCCACTGGAGAAAGTTACAGCGGAATCAAATACCGTCTTCCCTGTCTCCTGTCTTACCGGACGGGGAATCAAACGATTGAAGGAGGCGATCGTTTCACATATTAATAGGAGTATGCCGGACCTGACTTCCGGTGTGGTGGTGACCTCGGCCTGGCACCGTCAAAAGCTGGTCACGGCTGTCGGAAATCTCAAGAAGGCGCGGTCAAAACTGAAAGCGGCCGAGAGTCCGGAGCTAACGGCCTTTGACTTGCGCCAGGCGGTCAACGATATTGATGAGATTACCGGTCGGATATATACCGAGGAGATACTGGGTCGGATCTTTTCGAAATTCTGTGTTGGAAAGTGAGAGCCTGAAAACACTAAACCGGTTTCACGTGAAACGGGCATCGCCCGGATCTTTTGACATTATGACAGCGATCCTAAGATGAACAAGGGTAAACCAGGCACATACGATGTAGCTGTGATCGGCGGTGGCCATGCCGGTGTTGAAGCGGCCCTGGCTGTGGCCCGCATGGGCAAGACGGTGGCCCTGATCACCATGGATGCCACTAAACTGGCCCTGATGTCCTGCAATCCGGCGATCGGCGGTATCGCCAAGTCGCATGTTGTCAAGGAAGTCGATGCCCTCGGCGGGTTAATGGGACGGGCTATCGACGCTACGGGCATACAGTTCAGGCGATTGAATCTGTCGCGCGGCCCGGCGGTGTGGTCCACCCGGGTCCAGGCTGACCGTATCGCCTACACCAGATACGTGTCTGACTTCGTCGGTGGCCGGAAGAACGTGACGGTGGTGGAGGGTCTGGCCGGAGAACTGCTCATTGATGATGGGGTTGCCTGTGGTGTCAGGACCGAGCAGGGGAAAGTTATTCGTTCAAGGGCGGTTATCGTAACCACCGGGACGTTCCTGGCAGGGCTGATGCATATTGGCGAGAAGAAAATAAAAGGCGGTCGGATGGGTGAAAAGGCCGCTTACGAGCTGAGCAAGTCGCTGCTGTCTCTGGGCTTTGAGCTCGGGAGATTGAAAACCGGCACTCCCCCCCGCATCGATGGGGATACTATAGATTGGAACAGGTGCGAGAAGCAACCCGGCCACGAGCCGATACCTTTTTTTTCATACAGCAACGGGCGCCGCGAAGTCGATCAGGTTGCCTGTTATTTGACCAAGACAACCGCTGAAACCAAGAGGATCATATCCGCCAATTTCGCTCGCTCGCCGATCTTCTCCGGCCAGATCATTTCAACCGGCCCCAGGTATTGCCCATCAATCGAGGCCAAATTTCACCGTTTCGCCGACAAGGAAAGTCACCAGATCTTTCTGGAGCCGGAAGGTAATGGCACAAAAGAGATATATCCCAACGGCTTTTCAACTGCCCTGCCTGAAGAGGTGCAGTATCGGGCGATCAGGACAGTAGTGGGACTGGAAAACGCGCAAATAACACAGCCGGGATATGCTATTGAGTATGATTACTGTCCGGCCTACCAGATAAAACCTTCGTTGGAGACGCGGCGGGTCCGCGGTCTGTTTTTCGCAGGTCAAATAAACGGGACATCGGGATACGAGGAAGCTGCCGGTCAGGGGCTGATGGCTGGTATCAATGCTGTTCTTCATATGGAAAACGAGCCGCCGTTTGTTCTCGATCGCTCGGAAGCATACATCGGCGTTATGATTGACGACCTGACAACTCGCTCGACCACAGAACCTTACCGTCTTTTTACTTCTCGAGCCGAGTATCGTCTGGCTTTGCGGGAGGACAATGCGCGTGACAGGCTTTTTGGCTATGCCAGGAGGTACGGCCTGATTCCGGAGGACGATTTCGTCGAGTTTGATCAGCTAAGAAAAGAGACAGAGAGTGTTATCGGCAGGCTCCGAAGGAGCCGTATAAAGGTGACCGACCTTGGCAGTCTTGCGGCGCGGTTCAAGAAGACCGAGAATATCAGTCTTGAAAATCTGTTAAAACAACCTAATATAACGATAGGCGAGGCCCTGCCCCTTCTCAAACAGGCAGACCCGGCCTTGCCGGACAAGCGTGAGGTGCTGGAGCGGGCGGCAATTTTCATTCGGTACAGCGGCTACATCGGCAAACAGGAACGGGAGATTGAAAAATTCAAGCGAATGGAGAATGAAAGAATTCCCTCGGATTTCGATTATTCGTCAGTGAGCGGCCTGAAAGAGGAGGCCCGGGAAAAATTTCTTCATTTCTGCCCGGCCTCGCTGGGTCAAGCTGGTCGGATTGAGGGTGTCAGTCCGGGAGATATCGCTGTTCTTTCGGTTTATCTGCTGAGACATAAAGGTACGAGCCGATGAGTTCATCTGACAGTCCGCTGACTTATGACGGGAGAGAACTGCTGGATAAGTACGATCCCCAAAAAAACTTAGATCGATTCTTCACTCAGCTTACTCAGGAGAATAAGCGGGTCAACCTGGTTTCACGTGAAACCATCGGCGGTGATCGCCTTGCCCAACTGGCGGCGGAATCACTGGCGGTCTTTGAAACAATCCCGCCGGCCGGAGTCGAGGCGTACCTCGACATCGGCTCCGGCGGAGGCTTTCCGTCGGTACCCTTTCTCCTCACGCATCAGGTCGCGCGGGCGGTGCTCGTCGAACGAACCCAGAAGAAAGCCTCAGCTCTCAGACGTATTCTCCTTGCCCTGGATGTCAAGGCCACGATCATGGCCACCACGTTTGAGACAACCTCTTTCCACGACGAGTTTGACCTGGTGACGCTCAGGTTGGTGCGCCTGACGCAGCCCTTGTTGACGGCCATAATGGCGGCAGTCAAACCGGGGGGAAGATTTTTGTACTACGCGGTTTCTGACTTCCCGATCGATTCCGACCGGTGGGACTGTTCCTCCGGCAGCTATCGTGTTGACGGTAAATCCCATCCGACATTCTACACGCTTTTTGTAAAAAAGTAGTGGCCGTCAGTTTTTTTGTTGATTTCTACAGCCGTTACCATAAACTACCCAAAACCTTATAACAGTACCGAAAATGACGGGATGAGTTTTGGGTAAGATTATAGCGATCGCCAATCAAAAGGGTGGTGTCGGCAAGACGACCACGGCCGTCAACCTGAGTTCGTGCCTGGCCGCCGCGGAGCAGAAGACGCTGCTGATAGATATGGATCCGCAGGCCAATTCCACCAGCGGGGTCGGATTCGACAAGGAAACGGTGGAATCATCGGTCTATGATGTACTTATTGACGCCAGGTCCATTCGCGAAGTCATTAAGCCCACCGATCTCCAATATCTCCACCTGGTGCCGTCGTCGATATCGCTGGTGGGTGCAGAGGTGGAACTGGTCAGTATGCTCTCGCGGGAGACGCGTCTGCGGTCGGTGCTGACGGAAGTGGTTGACGACTACCACTACATCGTCATCGATTGCCCGCCCTCGCTGGGTCTGTTGACCATCAACACGCTCACGGCGGCCGACTCGATGATTATCCCGATCCAGTGCGAGTACTACGCGCTGGAGGGGTTGGGGCAGCTTCTGAACACTATCAAACTGGTCCAGGAGCATCTTAATCCATCCCTGACCATCGAGGGTGTTCTATTGACGATGTACGACAGCCGTCTGAACCTTTCGCGACAGGTTTCGGATGAGGTGCGCAAGTATTTCGACAATAAAGTCTATGATACCGTCATCTCCCGCAACGTCCGTCTTTCCGAAGCGCCGTCGTTTGGCAAGCCGATAATTCTTTACGATATCCTGTCCACCGGCGCCGAAAACTACATGGCTCTGACAAAAGAGGTAATGGCACAATGAGCAAAGTTGTTCTGGGTAAAGGTCTGGGTGCATTGATTCCGAGCGAGGCCGGCCCGGCGGCCGGTGAAAAGAAATTGCGGATGGTATCGCTGGACCGCATCGCGCCCAACCCGATGCAGCCGCGCCGCGACTTCGATGAAGCTTCGCTTATCGAGTTGGCCGAATCCTTCAAAATGAACGGTGTCATACAGCCTATCGTTGTCAGGCAGGACGGCGCCGTTTACACGATCATTGCCGGTGAGCGTCGTTTCCGGGCGGCCCGGCTGGCCGGTCTGGAAGACATTCCGGTGATGGTCATGGAAGACGTTGACGATGCGGGCATGCTGGAGCTGGCCCTGGTCGAAAACCTGCAGAGGGAGAACCTCAATCCGCTCGAGGTGGCCGAGGCCTACCGCATGCTTATTGAAAAATGTGGTTTGACACAGCGGGACGTGGCCGAGAAAGTCGGACGCAGCCGCACGGCCGTGACCAACCTGTTGCGGTTGCTCATGCTCCCGGAGGCGGTCAAGACCTACATCCGCGAAGGGAAACTGAGCGAGGGCCATGCCCGGGCGGTGCTGGCGGTAAATGACGAGGCCGAGATGCTTCGTCTCAGCGAGCGGATAGTCAACGAGTCGCTGTCGGTACGGCAGATTGAGGAGGTTGCCCGCAGGAGCACTCGCCGGCGGCTGGTGCCGAAGAAAAAACTGCCGGCTATCGCGGAGATGGAATCGTACCTCAAGCGTCTGTTGGGGACATCGGTGAAAATCAGTCACGGTTTGAAACGCGGTCGGATAAAGATTGAGTATTACGGAGATGACGATCTCAATCGACTGCTGGAATTGTTCCGCCGCATCGAGCAATAGTCCATGCGGAAGGCAAAGTATCTAACGGTCATGATCGTGCCGGACGGCACGGAATCGCGCAGGGGGTTCCGTATCCGGCAATGGCTGCTGCGATCCATAATTATATTCGTGGCGTGTGTCCTGGTCGGTATCGTCTTGTTCTTTGCCTTTTACGGAAAAGTCTTGACGCGGGCGGCGATGACCGACAGGCTGGAAGCGGAAAACGAACGGCTCTTGAGATACCAGTACAAGGTTAAGATGCTGGAAGACAACCTGAGACAAACGCGTGATATTGTGGGCCGGCTGGTGAAACTGGCCGGTATCGATTATGAATTCCCGGAGATCCCCGATGATTCGACGATGTTCGCCTCACTGGACAGGGCGGCGATCACACAGGCCGACCGCACGGCCACGCAGGACTGGAGTTTTCCCTCCGGTCTGCCGATTCAGGGATTTATAAGCCAGGGTTTTGAGATTGCCGATGAGGAACGGTATCATCCGGGTATTGACATCGCCTGTGCGGAGGGCACGCCGGTCCTGGCGACGGCGGCCGGGATGGTCATGTATGCTGATTACGATTCGGTGTATGGATACATGGTGGTTTTGAGACACGACGACAGCGTGGCGACAATATACGGCCACAACAAAGAGCTACTGGTCGAACTGGGGCAGAAGGTTCCGGCTGGCGGTCGGGTAGCGCTTTCGGGCAATACCGGCATATCTACCGCCCCGCACCTTCATTACGAGATGAGAATTCATGATAAACCCATAAATCCTTTGGAAAATCCATATGATAAAAAAGTCAACCAATAACGAAGTGGATGGTTTGATGAACACCATAATTGGCAAGGACACCATTATAACGGGCACCCTGGACGTTAAAGGGGCGCTTCGAGTCGACGGTACCGTTAAGGGTAAAGTCATTTGTTCGGATTGTGTGACGATCGGGGCGACCGGCCTGGTGGAAGCCGAGATCGAGGCCGACACCGCCATCGTGGCCGGGCGCATGGTCGGTAATGTCAACGCCGTCGAGAAAATCGAGCTACAGGCTAAGTGCGAGATGGAAGGGGACTTAAAGACCAAATCCCTCGTGATTGAGCAGGGAGCAGTCTTTTGTGGTGCCTGCAATATGAAAGATAGGGGTCCTGATCTGGGATTTTTGCCGGCCGAGAAGCAAAAGGCAGAGGTTCTGGCTGACAGCGACGACGACTAGTCGCTGTGGACAAATCCACATTCGTTGATGTTTGTGGAAAAAGCCCAAATATTGTGGACAACCCCTTATCTTGTTGGTGTAATAAAGGATAACATCATCCAAGCTGGCCCGCACCCTGCTCTTTATCCACAAAAATCTGTTCTTTAAGCTAAAGTTTGAATTGTAGTTAGCCTGTTTTAGTCATGTAAAAGGTTATCCCGGAGTGGCAATCTCCCACATTAAGAACGCCGCCACGCCCGCCCGGATATGGCTCTTATCTGCCCGGCGATAAGCTCTTCCCGCCCCGCCAGTGTGAGCACGACTTTTTCGGGCTCTCTCTATTGATTTTCAACGAGATAAGTGGTAACTTTTTGCCGTTTAGCCGGTATAAACGGAGCAATCCAGAAAAAAACTGTGAAACACCCGGAGGAATAGATGTCGCCTGCCGAGCCTCGTTCTGATATGACAGCCGTCGAGAATCTCAACACCACCTACCAGAAGATCAAATCGGAAATCGCCAAGGTCATAATTGGCCAGGATAAAGTAATCGAGCAACTCTTGATATCCCTGCTGTCGGCCGGTCACTGCCTGCTGGTCGGGGTGCCGGGGTTGGCCAAAACGCTTCTGATATCAACGCTTTCAAATGTCCTGAATCTCGAATTCAACCGCATTCAGTTCACGCCCGATCTGATGCCGTCGGATATCACCGGCACCGAAATTATCGACGAGGATCGCGCCTCCTGGCAGCGGTCTTTTCGCTTCGTGAAGGGACCGGTGTTCGCCAATATCATTCTGGCCGACGAGATTAACCGCACGCCGCCGAAAACGCAGGCGGCGCTTCTGCAGGCGATGCAGGAGCACGAAGTGACGGCCGCCGGTGAGACGTACAAACTCGATGAACCGTTTTTCGTGCTGGCCACCCAGAACCCGATCGAGCAGGAGGGCACCTACCCGCTTCCGGAGGCGCAGCTTGACCGGTTTATGTTCAACGTCTTTGTCGACTACCCCTCGGGGGTTGAAGAGCGCGAAATAGTCAAATCGACCACCGCCGTTCTCGACTATGATCTGGAGAAAATCCTTTCACCGGAAGACATCGTCGGTTTCCAGCAATTGGTGCGGCGGGTGCCGGTGTCGGACCACCTTGTCGAATACGCCGTGGCGCTGGTGCGGGCGACGCGTCCGACCGAAGATGACGCCCCCGATTACATCAAGAACTGGGTCAACTGGGGGGCCGGGCCGCGCGCTTCACAATATTTAATATTGGCCGCCAAGACGCGGGCTATACTGGATGGCCGCCCCACGCCCGGTCCGGAGGACGTGCGCTTCGCCGCCTACCCGGTGCTGCGGCATCGCATTGTGACGTCGTTCAACGCCGAGGCCGACGGGGTGGATACGATGGATATCATCAAGCGCGTACTGGAAACGGTGAAGGAAAAGACCTGAGCCGGGGTGCAGTCTGCGCGATTTATAACCAATTTACAGTGTGACAGGAATGTATGTCTGATTTTGCACTGGTGATACACGGGGGGGCGGGGGCGATTGCCAAGCGCAATATGCCGCCCGAGC
>CBFCYQ010000105.1:0-9504 GCA_965602205.1 uncultured bacterium
GTTCTGGGGGGGGTGGCGGTTGTGTTTGCCAACGGTCTGGCTCTGGTTCTGCCGTTTATCGTCAAACTGATTTTCGACGGTCTCGAGGCCGGCGTCGCCTCCGCCAGGATTCTGCAATACGTTCTGTTAATGCTCGCGGCCGCCGTTTTGGCCGGTGTCTTCCGTTTTATGATGCGGCGGACCATCATCTGGATGTCCCGGCACATCGAATTCGATCTCCGGGGAGAGCTGTTCGGGCACCTGCTCCGGCTGTCACCCACGTACTATCATGAGACGCGCACCGGTGATATCATGGCGCGGATGACCAACGATCTGGAGGCGGTTCGTCAGATGATCGGCCCCGGTGTCATGTATATCGCCAATGCCGTCGTGAATCTGACGATTGGTTTCTCCGTAATGATTTACCTCTCGCCATGGCTGACCCTGGTGGCCGCCGTCCCCCTGGTGGTCCTGCCGATTTCGGTTAACCGGGTGGGTAATCTCATGCACCGCCGCTCGATGAAAATCCAGGAGCATTTCGCCAACCTGACTGCCGCCGCGCAGGAAAACATCGCCGGCATACGCGTGGTCAAGGCCTATCGCCAGGAGAAGGGCGAGACCGCTGCTTTTGACGCGATGTCGAAAAAGTACATCAGCCTTAACATGGATTTGGCCAGGCTCTACGGCATGTTTTTCCCGCTGATGCGCCTGACCGCCGGGCTGTCAACCCTCATGGTTTTCTTATTCGGCGGCATGGAGGTTATCAACGGAAGCATCTCCCTGGGCACGATGGTGGCTTTCTTCGCATATCTGGCGGTTCTCATGTGGCCCGTGATAGCCCTGGGCTGGGTGCTCTCTTTGTACCAGCGGGGTGTCGCCTCGCTGGCCAGAATTAACCGCATTCTCTTTACCGAACCCCGCATTAAAAACAAGGCCGCGGAACCGTCACGCGAAAACATCCGTGGCCGTATCGAGTTGCGCAACCTGCGCTTCCAGTACGACGGCCACCGTGTCCTTGACGGAATCGACCTGGTGATCGAACCCGGTCAGACGGTGGGAATTGTCGGCCAGACGGCTTCGGGCAAAACCACCCTGGTATCACTGCTAGCCCGGCTCTACCCGGTCGACCGCGGACAGATATTCATCGACGACATCGACATCAACGACTGGGACGTCAAAGCACTGCGGAAACAGATCGGTTTTGCAACCCAGGAGGTGTTCCTCTTTTCTGATACCATTCTGGAAAATATCCGGTTCGGGCGGCAGCAGGCGGATGAAAAGCTGGTCGAAGAAGCGGCCCGGTCGGCCGCGCTCGCCAAAGATGTCGAGGGCTTTCGCGATAGCTATAATACGATAGTGGGCGAACGCGGCATCACCCTGTCGGGCGGTCAGAAGCAGCGCACGGCTATCGCCCGCGCCATAATCGGGGAACCCGCGATTTTGATTCTCGATGATGCCACTTCGTCGGTCGACACTGAGACGGAAGACCAGATCAACGAGAGGATAAAGTCGGTCCTGGAAGGGCGAACCGCCATTATCATCTCCCACCGCGTTTCGGCGGTAAAAGAGGCCGATAAGATCCTCTGTCTACGCGACGGCCGGATAGCCGAGCAGGGTTCGCACGATGAGTTGATCGATCTGGGCGGCTATTATGCCGACCTTTATCAAACGCAGCTTCTGGCCGAGGAGTTAGAGAAGCTATGACGGCGGCCAACAATTACCACGAAGAAGAAATCCTCGGAAAAGCCTACGACGGCCGTTTGATGAAACGGCTTCTCGGCTACGTCCGCCCTTACCGCTGGATGCTGGCCGGGGCGGTGGGGGCGCTTTTGCTGAATTCCTTCTTCCAGATTTTCATCGCCTTCGTGACCCAGACCGGCATCGATGACTATATCCTGGCGGGTGACCCGGCCGGATTGAGACGCATGGCCGGCCTGTACCTGGCCGTGATGGCGGTCATTTTCATCACCAGCTACGGCCAGGTGTACATGACGGCCTGGTTGGGCCAGCGCGTGCAGGACGATATCCGCATGCAGATATTTCGTCACCTGCAGAAACTGCATCTGGGTTTCTACGACAAAAACCCGGTCGGTCGTCTGGTCACGAGAGTAACCAACGACGTCAACACTCTCAACGAAATGTTTTCCAGCGGCGTCGTGACGATTATCGGTGATATCGTCCTGTTGACCCTGATTATTGCTGCCATGCTGTACCTGAACTGGCAGTTGGCCCTGATAACATTTGTTTCGCTGCCCCTGCTGGTAACGGTTACCTTCATCTTTCGGGCGCGGGCGCGCGATGCTTACCGCCTGGTGCGGCTCAAGCTGGCCCGCCTTAACGCTTTTCTCCAGGAACACCTGACCGGCATGAGCCTCGTCCAGCTGTTTACCCGGGAAAAGCGCGCCTTTGATGAGTTCACCGCCATCAACCGTGATTTGCAAACCCAGCATTTTCGCTCGGTCATCTATTACGCCATCTTTTACCCGACCGTTGAAATTATCGGGGCGCTCTCTCTGGGCTTATTGTTCTACTATGGCGGGATTCGCATTCTGGATGACAGTCTGACTTACGGTCAACTGGTAGCCTTCATATTTCTCGTCGAGCAGTTCTTCCGCCCCATCAGGGATCTGTCGGAAAAGTACAATATCCTGCAGGCCTCGATGGCGTCATCCGAGCGCATCTTCAAGCTTATCGACACCGAACCCGCGATTCTCGAAGCGGCCCATCCGACTTCCATGAAGAACTTCTCGGGACGGATTGACTTTGAAAACGTCTGGTTTGCCTACAATGAGTGGGAATGGGTCCTCAGGGACGTCTCGTTCTCGGTGGAACCGGGCGAAAAAGTGGCTATCGTCGGTGCCACCGGGGCCGGCAAGACTTCGCTCATTTCGCTTCTGTACCGCTTTTACGATTACCAGAAGGGTTCCATCAAGATTGACGGGGTCGATCTCAGGCAATTGCCCCTGGCCGATCTTCGCTCGCACCTCGGCCTGGTTTTACAGGATGTATTTCTATTCAGCGGCGACTATGCCGGCAATATCCGGCTGCGACATGATAACATCTCCGACGACGAGATACGCCGGGCCCTGGAGCGGGTCGGCTTCGGCCGCTTCCTGAAAGACCTGCCTGGGGGAATCCACACCCCGGTGCGCGAACGGGGGGCGACGCTGTCGACCGGCCAGAAACAGCTTCTGTCCTTTGCCCGGGCCCTGGCTTTTGACCCCCGGATCCTCATCCTTGATGAGGCCACCAGCTCGGTGGACAGCGAGACCGAAAAATTGATACAGGCGGCCCTCGACGAATTGCTTCGCGACCGAACTTCCATCATTATCGCTCATCGCCTCTCGACCATAGAAAAGGCCGATAAAATAGTCGTCCTGCACCACGGCGAGGTCCGCGAGATGGGCAGGCACGATGAGCTATTGATTCAGAAGGGGATTTACTATAAGTTGTACCAAATGCAGTACAAGAAACAGGCCATAACCAGCGAGGCGACCCCGCCGGCGGTCAATCGCTAAGCGATGAGACAGACCAAAAAAGAAATACGTGGCTACCTCGAAGCCGCCGAGGACGTTGCCCGGGGAGCCGGCGGCATCCTGAAACGGGGTTTCAACCGGCCGCCCGATATCAGGCTCAAAGGTCGCATCGACCCGGTCACGGCCTACGACCTGAAGTCTGAGAAATTCATCGTCCGTTCCCTTCTGAAACGATTTCCGCAACATGCCGTCCTCGCCGAGGAAGGCAGCGGCAGTGATCGAGACGGGCGGTACCGCTGGATTATCGACCCCTTGGATGGCACCGTCGATTATGCTCACGGTTTTCCGGTCTACTGTGTGTCAATTGGGCTGGAGTGTGATGGTGAGATTATTGCGGGTGTTGTCTACGACCCGGAGCGGCAGGAAATGTTCTCGGCTGGCCTGGGCCTGGGCGCTCGTCTGAACGGAAAGACTATAAAAGTATCGGTGCAGGCCAATTTGGAGAGAGCTTTGCTGGCCACTGGTTTTTCCTATAACATAAAACACGCCCGCAGGAACAACCTGGGTCTTTTCGCCCGGATGGCCAAGCGGGCCCAGGGTATACGCCGTCTCGGCTCCGCCGCCATCGACCTGTGCTGGCTGGCCGCCGGCCGGATTGACGGCTTCTGGGAGTTGTATCTCCATCCCTGGGATACGGCCGCCGGCAAGCTCATTGTTCAGGAAGCCGGCGGCGTTGTAACTCGCTTCGACGGCCGCGAGTATTCGATATTTCACAAGGAAATACTGGCCAGCAACGGCCGTATACACAGAGCCATGCAGGAGGTGCTGTAACTCGTGCCGAAACCGGTTCTATCCGATAAATCTTACAGCAGCAGTAACTGTTCATTTAATCGAGGTCTGACAATGAGAAAGTATTCGTTAGTTCCGGCAAGCCTTGCCTGCCTTGTAATGTTGATGCAACTGGTTTCCTGTGGCGACAATCAGCAGCAATCCAAACCTGTCTCCGACATTCCCCAGACGGTGCAGGAAGGCGTTATTACCTGGGAGCGTGTCTACGAAAAGGACGGCTCGCGGACTTTCGGCATGGCGGTGGAGGTTCTCCCGGACAGCCGTTATCTTGTGGCGGGAAGCCGGATGCCGCTCGACGGCAAGGAAGCCGTTTACCTGTTGCTGATTGATTCACTCGGCGACGTGGTCTGGGAAAAAACATATGGCAAGGATATCGCCATTTGGGCCACCGACGTCGTGCCCGCCTGGGATGGCGGCTATATGCTCTGTTGCCAGACCAACCCGGACGAGAGCAACCAGCACAAGGTGTACCTCATGAAGGTGGACTCGCTGGGCGGCTACCAGTGGGATCGGGTCCTCAAGAGCGGCGGTGACGACCTGGGCGCCGCTATTGCCGGAACGACCGATTCGAACTACGTCATTGTGGGCAATACCTCCTCGATCAGCGACGGCGCGACAGGGGCAATCCTGGTAAAGGTTGACCGGTCCGGCGGTATCATCTGGAAAAAGGCCTACTTCGATATTGGCGCCCGGGGGGCGGCGGCCGTACTGACGGAGTCTGATGGAAGCTACGTGGTGACGGCCGGTGTTATTGCCACCGAACCGTCAGCCAACGACGACGTCATGATATTCAAAACCGACCCGGAGGGTAACGTGCTGTGGTACAAAACCTTCGGCGGAGAAAAAAGCGAGTCGGTTTTCTCATTAATCGCCACTGCCGATGGCGGCTACGCCCTGGCCGGAACGATCAAGTCGATGGGACCCACCGGTGACGATTTTTATATCGCCAGGGTGGACGCCGACGGTGACCTGGAGTGGGATAAGGCCTACGGCGGCGGCATGACCGACATGATTTTCTCAATAGCCCCGGCAGCCAATAATGGCTTGGTGCTTGCCGGCGTATCGCGCTCGTTCGGCGACGGTATCCTGAAAGTGTACATGGGTAAGGTCGACAAGGAAGGCGATCTCCTCTGGGAAAAGGTCTTCCACATGGGCGACAACCAGCATGGCCGGGCGATTGCCCTCTGTCCCGACGGCGGTTACGTTATTGCGGCCGGTGCCCGCAAATCCCGAAGCTCGGTCTGGATGGCCTACGTGCTCAAGACCGATGAAAACGGCAACATCAAGGCTCCGGATTTCGTTTCAGACACCCTGCAGTAGTCGGCAGCCATACATCTCGCTGTCTTACAGCCGACGGGCCCTGCCAGCGCCCGGTCGGCTGCGCGAAATCCATAGTTGACGGCTCCATCCATTCTGGTATATTATAATAGACCCAATAATCTGGGGGAGTATCCTGGTGTGCTTTTTAAGACGCCTTTTCTGTCTGGTGGCCTTGGGTGGTCTTGTCCTGAGTTGCACTGATAAGAGCATCACTCCGCAGGACAACCTTCCGCCGTCGGCAATCAGCACTCTGGTCATATCGGATCGCACCGCAAGCAGCGTTCTTCTGGGCTGGAACGCCCCCGGTGACGACGGCAACAGCGGTCGCGCCAGCCGGTATGATATCAGGTACTCGACAAGCCTCATAACCGAGTCCAACTGGGAGTCGGCGATACCGGTCTCTGATGTGCCGCGACCGGGACCGCCCGGAATGCCGCAGTGGTGTACGGTGGAGGGTATAGACTCGAGCGTTGCCTATTCCTTTGCCGTTCGTACTGCTGACGAAGTCCCGAACTGGTCGCCCCTATCGAATGCCGCCTTAACCCACGCGTACGCCGGAGCTCCTCCGCGCCCAATAGACGATCTGAGAATTTACAGCCTTGACGAGACCAGCGTGACGCTGGCCTGGAACACTCCCGCCGGCGACAGTGCTGCCGCCACAGTGGCGTATTACGACATAAGATATTCGACCGACTCCATCACGGAGCACAACTGGTTCGTTGCCGCCTCGAAGATATACAAGCCCGGCGCGAAATCACCGGGCAGTCCGGAATACATTACAATTGACCAACTCCAGCCAGGTGAGATCTACTACTTCGGAATAAGGTCGATGTGCAAACTCTCCCCATGGTCAGCCCTGTCAAACGTGGTCTCTGAAAGAACGGGCGATGTGACACCACCGGCGACTATCGCGGATCTGCGGGCTGAGGCCATCGGTGTGGACGCGATCAGGCTCATCTGGTCGGCCCCGGGCGATGACGGGAGCGACGGCATCGCTTCTCAGTACGACCTGCGTTACTCGACTACCGAAATAACCGCCGAGAACTTCACCGCCGCCTTAGAAGTCACGGGCGAGCCGCTGCCGGTTCACCCGGGCGAAACTCAGAGCATCGATATAACGGGACTGGCGCCTGTCACCACCTATTACTTTGCCATTCGCACCGCCGACGAGGTCCCCAACTGGTCAACCATATCAAATCTGGCTCTGGCCACCACCCTGTCAGATGATGATATCCTATGGATAAGGTATTATGGTGGTGCCGGCTCCGAGTTCGCTACGGCGGTGGCGGCAGCGCCGGGCGGCTGTGTCGTGGGCGGCAAGACCAACTCCAGTGGGGCCGGTGGTTACGATATGTATCTCGTGAAAACCGACAATGACGGCACTCTGGTATGGGAGAAAACCTTCGGCGGGCCCGCCGATGATTGGGCCGCTGATGTGGTTACGGTCGGCTTCGACGGCTACTGCCTTGCCGGTAGCACTGAGTCATTCGGAGCCGGGGATAAAGACGCCTGTCTCGTAAGGACGGATTCGGACGGCAACACGCGATGGCAAAAGACATACGGCGGTGCCGGAGCCGACTTCGCCTCGGCAGTGGACAGAACCTCGGACGGCGGCTTTGCCTTGGTTGGCTCCACATACTCCTTTGACCCCTCCAGCGCGGCCTATCTGGTGAAAACTGATATCCAGGGAAACGAGGTGTGGTTCGAGCACTATCACGCCTACAGTGTTTGCGAGGAGGATGGATACGCATATGGTTGTGATGTCGCTGGCACGTCGGATGGACGAATCGCGCTCACGGCGTACGAGTTTAATTTGCCGATAGCGGGGCCTGGAGGATGCGGGCCACCCTTTGCAAATCCATACATCGAATGCGTGGATTTGGCGGGTGGTTATATCTGGGCTTCCAGTTACGGGCTGACTGAACCTGTAACACTGCCCGTTGTGATCGCAACTGACGACGGTGGTTTTGCGCTTGTCGAGCGAGACAGGTATTGGGTCCCCCCTTATACCCTCTTGAAGACAAGCCGCGAGGGATTGATTGAATGGGAAGGGTCTTACACGTACATGGCCGACGCCGAGATCAGCGACCTTATCCAACTTGATAACGGCTACATTGTCCTCGCCGGGAGGAACACCGAGGGTATCATACTAATCGCTTTCACCGCTGATGGCACCTGGGTCAGGAACATCGTCGTCCATTTCTCAGCAGGGTCTGATGTTTTCGTGGTGGAAGGCTGGAACGGCTGTTTGTACCTTGCCGGCACCACTCTCATCGATGAGCATGGCTTGCAGATATTTCTTATCAAGCTCAGAGACGTTCTGTAACCGGTAACTCCTTCATTTAACATGACTTGTACATGCGCCACGCGGGCTCGCCGTGCTGTTATTTGTCCCCATATTCGGCGGAATAAATCCTACGTTCTCACCCGCGGATTGCGTATCTTCACGCAGTGATGACATGGACTGAATAGTAGCCGCAAACGGTTCGATAATTGTATTAAGTAATATGGCAAAAACGAAACTGGTTAAATCAACTTCGGGAATTCGGGGCGTGGTCGGCCAGGGTCTTGACCCCGTTATGGTCACTGCCTACGGTGCCGCGTTCGGGACCTTTTTGAAAAAAGGCCGGGTCGTCGTGGGACGCGACAGCCGGCCTTCCGGCGACATGATGACCCGCGCGGTCGTCTCGGGACTGGTCTCGGTCGGTATCGACGTCGTCGAAATTGGCATCGTCCCCACGCCCACGGTTGAGATAGCCATAAAAAAGCTCAAAGCCGTCGGTGGTGTCTGTGTCACCGCATCGCACAATCCCGCCGAATGGAATGCCCTGAAATTCTTCAACAACAAGGGCGAATTCATCACTGCCGCCCAGTACAAAAGACTCGACCGCCTGTTCAACTCCGGCAAATTCTCCTTCAAGCCGGTCGGTCGTCTGGGCAAAGTCACCACGCAGTCACATTGGATCGACGAGCATGTCCGGCGCACTTTGGCCGTGAAAACCGTCAACCGGGCGGCCATCAAAAAGCGCAAGTTCAAAGTCGTTGTCGACGCCGTCAACGGCGCCGGTTCGGTAGCCCTGCCGCTGCTGCTGAAGAAGCTGGGCGCGCAGGTGGTCGAGATCAATTGTGCCGGTGACGGCAATTTCGTCCACGAACCCGAACCAGTCGCGAAAAACCTCGGGCAACTTGCTCGCGCCGTGAGGAAACACAGGGCCGACCTCGGTCTGGCCTGTGACCCCGACGCTGACCGCCTGGCCCTCGTTGATGAAAACGGCCGCCCGATTGGCGAGGAACTGACCCTGACAATCGCCGTCAAAGAAGTGCTCAAAAAAACCAAAGGCGCTACCGTTATAAATCTGTCAACCTCGAGCACCACTGCCGACATCGCCCGTTCGATGGGTTCGCGGTTGTACTACTCGAAGGTGGGCGAGGCCAACGTGGTCGAGACGATGCGCGCCAGGAAAGCCGTCATCGGCGGCGAAGGTAACGGCGGTGTCATTTATCCGGTTTTTCACTCCGGCCGCGACGCCCTCATTGCCGCCGCCCTGGTTTTGTCGGCGCTGGCCGAGGAGAAAACGAGCCTGTCGGGACTTGTGGGAACTCTGCCGAAGTATTATAATATAAAGTCGAAAGCGTTACTTCCCGACGACTTTACCAGGCGACTGAAACGCTTTGAAAAAAGGGCAGAAAAGCTGTTGGGCAGGACCACGGTCGACAGGCGGGACGGGCTACGGTTTGATTTCAACAAAGGATGGTTACAGATAAGATCGTCAAATACCGAACCGATATTTCGCCTGATAGTGGAAACCAGCGACAACGCGCTGACGAACAGGTTACTGAAAGACGTGATGAGTTACTTTAAGAAGGGGTAGCGTGGGCT
>CBFCYQ010000106.1:0-9388 GCA_965602205.1 uncultured bacterium
TACGAGAAGATCTACGGTATCTGGAGAGAGACCACCGCCCGGAACTACCATGAGGATTTCGTCAAGGAAGTGACCCCGATTATCGACCGTCCCTGGGCAAAGCTGATTGATCTGAGTAACTGGAAGACCTCCTCGCCGGAAGTTGTCGAGATTGTTGGTAAGCATCTGGCCTGGTGTGCGGAACACAACATGGTGGCCTCGATCAATGTAATCAACAATCCCGTAACCTACGGGCAACTCATGCGGATGTTTTCCAAGGGCAAGACCAAGGCCATCTCTCAGGTTTTTCGTACGCGCGAGGAAGGTCTGAAAGCTCTCAAAGAACTCGGTTTCAATCCCGACTACCAGCGGGACAGTTTCACCAAGTAGACGCCGGGCGAAGATCCTACAATCCGAAAAGTCTTTAAAGAGGGAGAGGGGGCATATATGCTGTTTGCCATGCCCCCGTAACCTCATCAGGTTTTCTATTTCAAGTAGCGGTTAAACCACTTCAATATCCACTCCAGACGGGCGATACGGCGGTCGGGGCGTCCGTGCCGCGAGAGACCGTGAGGCTCTTCCGGAAACCGAACCATTTCGACTTTCTTCCTGAGCACCTTGAGCATGACGAACATTTGTTCGGCCTGTTCGATGGCGCAACGCAGATCCTGTTCACTGTGAATAATCAGTACCGGCGTTTTCACTTTTTTGAAGTAAGTGATCGGCGAACACTTCTCGTAGTTTTTCGGATTGGTCCAGGGCCGCCCGTCAAACTCGCGTTCGATTTCCCAGCCGATATCGGAAGAACCGAAAAAGGCCTTCAGATCGGAAATGGAACGCTGGGTTACGGCCGCGGCGAAACGGTTAGTCTGGCCGATAATCCAGTTGGTCATATAGCCGCCGTAGGAGCCGCCGGTGACGCCCATTTTCTTAGGATTGATGAATTTTTGTTTTTCTAACCAGTCGGCGGCGGCCATGCAGTCGCGGTAGTCAAGATCGCCCCAGCCGCCGCTAATAGCGTCGGCCCAGGTTTCACCGCGACCCTGCCCGCCCCGGGGATTGGCGTATAAGACGACGTATCCCCTGGCGGCGAGGAACTGCATTTCGTGGAAGAAACTGTGAGCATACTGCAAACTCGGGCCGCCATGGATTTCGAGGATAGAAGGGTATTTTCGCGCCGGTTTGAAATTCGGCGGCAGGAGCAGCCAGCCCTGAACCTCCGTCCCGTCAAACGACTTGAACATCAGGTCACGCGTCCGACCCAGCACCACCTCGGTACGGAGAAATTTGTTCAGGTCGGTGTGTCGGACCGCCTTCTTCTCGGCGCCGTATGTGGTCGGGCAGCTATAGATGTCGCCGGGATTGTTGATGTCGGCATAGATGATCGCCGCCCGACGGGATCTGGCGGTCATGGCAAGCTTCTTGATGTGGCATTTTCCCTTGAATATGCGCGTGGGCTTGCCGCCCGCGGCGGGAACATAATACAGACAGGTAGCGCCGGTGTCGGAGGCCAAAAAGAAGATCCGCTTGCCGTCGGCCGACCACTCGACTGGTGCGGTGAAGTGGGCATCGCTGGTGTCCGAGATAGAGAGATCCACTACCATGCGGTCGAAGGAGGGCATCAGATCACGCGCTTTGGGCCTGCCGGCCACGCCCACTTTCCAGATATGCAGGTTCGTAACACCCCAGGAGGCTTTGGGTTTGGGGTGACCGATGTAGGCCAGGAACTTGCCGTTGGGCGAGAACCTGGGACTGGTTTTAGGGCCCGCCGGCGCCGGGATTTTTCTTTCGCGGCCACCCTTAAAGGGGACAATAAACAGGTCGTCGCGCATCCTTTCGATATCCGGGTCGGGGTGGCGGTTGGAAACGTATACTACCCAGCGGCCGTCCGCCGAGAGACAGGGTTCGATGTTATCCCGGGTCCCGGACGTGATTCGGCGGAGTTTGGCCGTCGCAATGTCCAGCGTGTACACCTGGAACTTGTCTTTGGGTACAAAACCCGACCCGTCCAGGCGATAATACAAGCGGGTAATGTGGCGATAAAGCGGCGGTTCTTTCTTCTTCTTCTCGTCTTTGATGAAGTGCGAGTCGTTATAGCGCAGGCACAAGACCAGCGACCTGCAATCGGGCGTCCACTGCAGGTTGCTGACAGAGCCGTCCAGCTCGATTACCTGCCTTTCAGCGCCGCCGGAGGCAGGCATGAGGTAAATGCCGGTTTTTTTGTTCCGGGTCGAGACGAAGGCAATCTGCTGACCATCGGGCGACCATACGGCCGCACCGTCGTTGTTGTTGCCGTGGGTAAACTGCTTTTCTTCTTTAAGCTCGGTGTCGTAGACAAAAAGGTTGGTGAAGTACTTGTTCTCCTTTTTATCCATTCTCTCGACGGTGTATGTGATTTTTGTCTCGTCCGGTGAGAGCGAGACAGACGTGGGAATCCGCAATCTGAAGAGATCTTCAGCCGTAATCGGCTTTCTTCGGGAAGCCTTGCCTCGGGGCTTTTTCATGATTTTATGTCCTTTCGACTTATGGATTAGCCAGTGATGGATATTACGGGAAAACGCCGGGCGAGACAAGGGAAATCATGTGTTAACATGGACACCGGCGTGCCGGTCAGGCGGCACGCTGCGGGGAATACTTCATTTTGAATTGCGTTTTTGGAAAAAAAAGCGCATTTTGAGGGAGCATATCTGCGGGAAGGCTGTTATAACACGATAATTATCATACGGGAAATCGACGCAATTCGAATATAAGGAGAGGTGAATTGGACGTCTTAGCAATAATCGATCATGTGCAGAAACATGAGTACAAGGTCGCTGCCAAGCCCAAACCCGACCAACCGCTTGAAGCATATTCCGGCAAAACGCCGAAAGAGTTACGGAACATGCTGGTGACGATGCTCAAGGCCCGGCGGGTGGAGCGGGAGGAAAAGCTTTTACTGCGGAAAGGGTATAACCGCTTTTTCATCGGGTGCGGCGGCAAGGAGCTGGCCGATATAGCCTTTGCCGAGTATTTGCGAAAAGACGATCCCTGGGTCGGTTATTACCGAAACAAGGCCTTCGATTTACACCGTGGCTCGACTCTGGAGTGGAAAATGCTCGAAGCTATCGGTGACAGCCGAGGACCCAACCGGGGTCAGCAGATTCCGGCTCATCCGGGTTACGCGGACCTGGCGATACTACCGCAGTCATCTCCGACCGGGGCCCACGCTCTGGATGCATCGGGGCTGTCAGAAGCCATCAAGCATCCGCTGCCGATCTCGAAGCTATCGCACTATCCGGGGGGGGCCTACCCGGAGGACGCCGTCACCGTCTGCAGTATTGGTGAGGGCTCCACCTCGGAGGCGGAGTTTGCCCGGGCGGTATTTTATTCGGCTTTTTACAAAACGCGGGCCATTTTTGCGATCTACAATTGCGGCTGGGCGATATCGGTCTCGGTCGAGGAGCAGTTCCCGGAGGGTGACCCAACGACGCCCTTCGAGGGTTTCCAGCGCTTCGGCTTGAAGATTATGCAGATGGACGGCACCGATATCAAGGACTCGCTGGCCAAGGCCCGGGAAGCAGTCGAATACGCGCGTTCCGGAAAAGGACCGGTCCTGCTGAACGTGAAAACCACCCGTGAGGGTTCTCATTCGGGTTCGGACGACCAATCATTCTACATGGACCCGGTGGAGGTGGACTGGCACACCTATAACGATTGCATCCTCAAGTCAAGTAACGTCATGATCGAGGATGGCATCATCAAGCCGGAAGAAATCGCCGGAATCTGGGATGAGCTTGACAAAGAGGTCACCAGGGAATCGCAGAAGGCGGTGTCGACCTTTCAGAGTAAGACCCCCGAATTGATCGAGAGCCTGGTGTATACCTATGACTTTGAAGAGGCTCGGAAAACCTGGACGAAGTACCGCAAGGCCTGCAAGACAGACCGGGCGGCCAGGTACGCCGCGTTTCACAAAAAGGGATACTTCAATACCCCGGAGTTGCCCGAGAACGTCGGCCCGATGACGATGCGCTTCGCCATCAACTACACTCTTTTCGACCTGTTCATGCTGACGGAAGACGTGCTTCTGTTCGGCGAGGACGTGGCGGACTTTTCCGGTCACATTATCGAGGAAGTCGACAAGCAGGCCAAGCTCAAGGGCAAGGGCGGCGTTTTCCTGGTGACGAAGAACCTCCAGCGGGAGTTCGGCAATCATCGCTGTTTCAATACGCCGCTTGACGAAGCCGGTATTCTCGGCCGGGCTTCGGGTCATGTCTACCAGGGGCGGCGGCCCATCCCGGAAATCCAGTTCCTGGATTACATGTCGCCGGCCTACCAGATGCTCAAGGACCGTATCGCCACCACCTACCAGCGCTCGGGGGGGACGTTTCGCATGCCGATGACCATTCGCACTACTTACGGCGGTTACAAGCAGGGCGCGGGGGCCTTCTGGCATTCCGAGGGGAACCTGGGGACGTGGATAAACATCCCGTCGCTTCTGGTGGTGGTACCCTCCAACGCCTATGACGCCGCCGGGCTTCTGAAAACCGCGTGGGCGTGCGACGACCCCGTGCTGTTCTGTGAGTCGGTGGCTCTCTATAACCGCCGCGACTGGGAGGGCATTCCCATTGAGACGCCGGTGCCGGATATCGACGAGTTGATTCCCTTTGGTGTGGCCAAAGTGTACAACGAAGACCACAGCGATATCGGTATTGTCACCTACGGCGCCACGTTCCACATGTGCCGCAAGGCCGCCGAGGTGGTCAAGGAGAAGGGCATCCACGTACGGGTAGTCGATCTGCGCACGGTCAAGCCGATGGACGAAGAGACCATTCTCCGGACAGCCAGGGAGTGCGGCAAGGTCCTGGTAGTCACCGAAGACCGCTTCCCGGGTGGCGCCGCCGCCACCATCGCCTCGGTTATTACCGGCGGCGAGGGCATCTTCGACCTGGAGGCGCCGGTTAAGCTGGTGACGGCTATCGACGCCCGGGTGGCTTACGGGGTCGATGGTGACAGCGCCTGTTTGCCGACGGTGGATAAAATAGTCGCGGCCATCGAGGAGTTACACAAGAACTACTGATTGCGGACCTGACCGCCATTGATTGTTGACAGCAACGGGCTGATCGTTTATCGTGGCCGGTGTGCGCAGTACAAGGGTTCGCTCATAGTTCGTTTCTTCGCCGCCATTATCAGTATTTCATCCTGGTCGGCGCTGCCTTATTCTATCTGCCCTACCTGTCCCGCTTTTTCATGGCCGATGACTGGTTGTGGCTGGCGTACGGGCAGGATGCCTTCACCCACCCGGAATTGTTCTTTGACCGGCCGGTTTACGGGTACCTGCGGCCGGTGTACCTGCTCTACACGGCCCTTCTGATCAAGGTCTTCGGCCCAAATGCCTTCCTGATAAATCTCGGTACGCTGGCACTTCATGTTCTCAACTGTCATCTGTTTTTCAGGCTTCTCGTCCGACTGGGCGGCCGTGACGCTGTGGCCGCCATGGCCACGTTTTTCTTCGCGTTCTATGCGCTGAGCTGCACCTCGGTATGCTGGATCTCGGCGGGTTCGGACCTGCTGGCGCTCGGTCTGCTCCTGGGCTTTTGTCACGTGCTGATCGACTATCACCGATATGGTGGAGCCATGCGGCTGGTGATACTTCTCGTTCTGGGGCTGGCTTCGGCGCTCAGCAAGGAGTTCGGTTTTCTAAGCATAGGTTTGTTCTTCGCTTATTTCCTTCTGCGCCGGGAGAATCCCTTCGGACGCCGGTATCTGCCGGGCGTGAGCGCCATGCTTATCCTGTACGCCGCATATATTGTCTACTACTTCACGACTAGAACGGTAGTGGAGAAAGAGTTGATTCTTTCGTGGAAACTGCCCGTCAACCTGTGGTATCTTTGCATCTATCTGATCTTGCCGCTGTCGCGCCGGACGGTGAGCGCGTTGGGGGAAACCGTGAAAGTCATGCTCCTGGTGCTGCGGACGGCCGTCACGCTCGCGGCGCCCCTGGCGTGGCTCTGGATCTGGGTAAAAAACGGGTTTCGGGAGCGGTTCTTTCTAATCTGGCCCCTTTTGATTCTGCTGCCGATTGCCATGTTTGACGCGTTGTTCGGCACCTTTTCGCTATATCCAATCAGGAGCGCCTCCCGCTACATGTACGGAGCCGTGCCGGGCGCGGCGGTCCTGGTGGCCGTGACGGCGGTCTATATTGGGCGGAAGTGGCTACCATGGCGCGCGTTACATGTGGTGGCGCTGCTGGCTTTTCTGGCGGGCAACCTGGTGGTGGTGCACAAGGTTACCGAATTCTACCGGACCAAGCAGACCGCGCGCGAGCAGGTTTACGGGCAACTGGAGGCTACCCGGAGCATATGGAGTTCCTGCCGCCAGTTGTATATCTACGCCGACGATGAAAGGACTTACCGGACCATATTCGGTCAGCAGCCGGAGTTGCTTGAAGCCATGTGTTACCTGATATCCGGCAGCCGGTTGTCGGTCAGTCTTGGGCCGCCGGAAAGGAGCATGAAAACCGATTCCACCTTTTGCAGTCTGGAGTGGGTCACGGACGAAGGCAGGTTCCGAAGCCCCGGCGGGGATGCTCCCTGAGTCAGAAAGGACTTGCAAAAGATACACGCTCCTGCCTATATTGAATTGAATATCCGTGCATGCTTATACGTCCTCATTTTGTCCCACCCGGGCGGAGGATATTCGGTGACAGAGAAAACCAGATTAGCTGATATCTGGAGGTTGTCATGAAGATTTTTCGGTTTCTAATCATCCTGAGCCTGATGGCTCTGCTGGCGGGTTGCAGCAGTCAACCCACCTCTCCGCCGCCCGACGACGGGATCCGGGTAAGTGCAAGTGAAATTCCGACGGAGTTCAGTTCCCTGGTTGACAGTGCCCTGACCCTGGAAGAGGCCCCGGTGTTCTCGGCGGTGGCCCCCGGTTTCGACACTCCGCTCCTTCCGCCGGGTAACTACGACCACTTTGCGGTGGAGCTGGTTTGGGGTAATCTCCACAATGATCCGTCCAGCAGTGTTGCCCCGAAAGACTGGACAGGAGGGCTGAAGCTGGGTTTCATGGGCGGTGTTTTCCCGGTAGCCCTGATCGATTTCGAGAAAGGCCAGGATTCACTGCTGCGGATCAATTCGATCGGCGCCGTGGCCTGGGTTTCCAAAACTGACGGCGATTTCGACGGCATTGTCCTTGATATTTATTATGACAAGGACATCTATTACTTTGCCCCACCCCAGTTGTACTTCGAGACGGTGTTGTACAAACGGTCGTGGTACGCCTACGAGTTGTTCGATCTGGACGAGGTCTACCAGGTTGATAACGAGAACAGCCTGGCGATAAAATCCAGGCTGGTCGAAGAGAATGACTGCCCGCGGGGCCGTCTGGCGGGAATCTGGGTCCACAAGGATCATAACACGGGTTATTTCTACGGCCGGTGGATGACTGAACACGGTGTTCCCACGGGCTATCTGTTCGGGAAATTCTGGACGGAAAACGTCGGCGGGCGCCGCTTCGAGGGCGTGTGGGTGACGTCGCAGATGACTCTGCAGGGCTACCTGTGGGGCGAGTGGAAATATACCGGCACCGATCCCACGGCATTCACCAACGTCTGCTGCCGCGAGGGCATTTTCACCGGGCAGTACACCGACCGCAACTCGACTATCAAAGGCCGACTCAAGGCCAAATTCGGTATGTCGTGGCCGTGGGCGACGGCTGTCAGTGTTGAGCCGTGGCGCTCGTTTTTCGCCGGCTATTGGGAGCAATACTGTCCCACGATCCAGCCGCGTTAAGATTTTTGTGAAGAGGCCGTGGTGCCTCCAAATCTGCTGATGCCCGTCCGGTTCGCATGAACCGACGGGCATTTTAGCATGAGCGCGCGGGCTGAGCCGGAGGAGGGGCGGCTACCTCGCGGTAAAGATCGGCAGTTTCTTCACGCGATTTCTGTCAGATTCTTCCAGAACGAAGTAGAAGGCGACCAGGGCTGCCAGGAGCACGAGGGCAATGTCGCCGAAGAAGGTTCCCCATGTCAGGGGAGGGACAAACCGCTCGGCCAGCAAGGCGATCGGATAACATACCATGACCGCGACCAGGCCCGAACCCAGGCTTGTCGACAGTATTCGAGCGGGCCTGATGCTGATGGCCTTTGACAGCAGGTACGGATAGGCGGTCGTATAGAGAAGCAGTTGCGGGACGGCGGCCGCGAGTGCCATTCCCGTGATCCCGTAGCGGGGGACCAGGATTATGGAAAGGCCAATCTTGATTATGACTTCACCGACGAGAACCTGGAGGATGTAGCGGTGCTTGTCGACGCCGAACAAAATCGAATTGCCGATTATCTGCGGCAGGAATACGGCCGAACTCAAAGCCAGGATAACCATGACCAGGGAAGTAGGGGCAAACTCGGCCGGTAGCCAGAGCCTGACAAAGGCGGGGGCGAAGACCACGACGCCGACCGTAAGGACAAAAGAGAAGAACGACACGTATTTCAGCGCTTTAAGGTAGATGCGCCTGATGCCTTCCATGTCTCCGGCGGCTTCCAGGTGCGAAACAGCCGGAATCAGCGGCGTGCCGACGGCATTGACCACGTTGCGGAGGTGGTGCATCAGTTGGGCCCCGGGGTTATAAATGCCTGCCGCCGCCGAGGAGGTGATCATGCCCAAAAGAAACGAGTCCGAATTAAAAATGACCATCCAGCCGATGGTTATCCCGAAGGAGATTCTCGAGTAACCGAGCAGGCGCTGCAGGCTTTGCTTGTCTGTAAGCGACAGGCGCATGCTGGTGCGGGGGTGCAGTCGCTTGAGTACGATCATCCCCGCCAGGTGTTTCAAAACGCTCATAGTCAGGATAACCAGGGCCAGGGCCACCAGCCCGTAACCCGCGCGTAACAGCATCACCATCAGAACGACCCGGACCGACTCCTCGACAATGTTGAGCAGATTGGCCAGGTCGTAACGCTGGAAGGAACCCAGGGTGTTACCGAAGGGGAGCAGGTAAAAGCTGAAGCCCATGTAGAGGCCCAGGATAAGCAGGGCCGAGCGGCCCTCTTCGATCAAGCCCGGATCGCTGATTTTGAAGTATCCAAAAAAGAAAGTAACGAACAGGTAAACGCCTCCGATCACCAGGGTCCCCAGCAGAAGGTAGGCGAGGTTGGCGCTGTTGAGAATGCGATTGATGGTGGGGTAATCATCCTGGCTGAGGTGCCTGGAAACAAAGCGCGTCAGGGCCGACGACAGACCGACATCAAGCAGAAAAAAGTAGTTGATCGTCTGGAAGATTATGACCCAGACACCGTACCGGGCGTCGCCGAAGACCGAGGTTATGTAAGGAACAAAGAAAAAGGCGATCACCATCCTGACCCCGTAGGCCGACCAGGACGAGAAGATATTCTTTGTCAACTGACGAGTAATCTCTGCCAACGCCATTTCCC
>CBFCYQ010000107.1:0-9361 GCA_965602205.1 uncultured bacterium
CCGACCAGTGGAAAAGACGGCAGTCGAAACCGATCTGACCACCGGTATTGGCGTCGGCCGGCCATACCCGGCCCGACCAGACGATATGCAGATTCTCGTCGGTCGTGATCAGGGCCGAAAGGTCCGTGTACGGACGGTAGCCGGCCTCACCATCAACGTCACAGGTCAGATTGACGCGATTGTGCCAGGTGACACCCTGGTCATCTGAAATCTGATAATAAATATCGTTATCCCGCTGGACATTCGGCTGCTCGCCCGAGTTGGTGTCGCAGGTCGGCGAACCGGTCAGGTTGGCCGTCCAAGCCATGGCCACCTTGCCGGTGACCTCGGAGCAGGCGATATCCTGGGAAATGTCAAAAATGGTATCGATGCAGTACGGCGGGTAATCCCACTCGCCACCGCCGTCAATACCTACCTGGCGGAAGTAGTAGATGGACTGAGGCTCACCGGCGCCTTCTAAAGACAACTGGGCGATAACGTGCAGTACCGTATCGGGAGTGGTCTCCTGATAACGGAAAGCCGGCCAGCAAACTTCCTGACCGGTAAAGCCGCCCCAGGCCTGGACCGAGTCCGGCACCCGGGTGAGGAAGAAACCGAAAAACTGGGCAAACTCATCGGTGTCCCAGTAGAACTGTGCGGCAAAAGTGGCCACCGGCTTCTCGTGACCACCGACCATGGCGCGGTTGTCACCGGTCGCCAGAACACCGCCATAACCGGCCCAGGTCAGGTTGACCGGGACGGCGGCTCCCAGTACGCCGGCGGTGGCGTTGTAGAAGTTGTACTGCATGACGCGGGTGCCGGCGTCGTTCTCCGGCAGGCGCATCCATGCCATGTGAACACCGACCTCATCGTCCTCACCGATGTCGATCATACGGCGCATACTGCCGTTGCGTTGGGCGTCGTACCAGGTATCGCCGATGATAACACCCGGGGAGGCTGACGCGCTGGGGTTAGCCAGGGAGGCTCTTCCCAGAGAACTTTTGGATACGTCAAGACCCGAAGGGACAATCGCATGCTCATCGGGATACGGCAGGAGATAATCCATCACCTTGTAAACGCGGGGATTGATAACGCGTTTATTGACAGGTGCTTTGGCGGCGAAGGCCGTCATTGCCATGACAGCGACCAGCGTTAAGGAGAGGATAATCAGAGTTGTAAATCGCGTTGTCATTCTTCGCTCCTTTCGAGATTTTCTGTAAACAGTCCCGACTTAATTCACTCGAGATGAAATAAGTCTTTGATGAAAAAACGTGTTGCCAATTCTGCAAACCCACTTCCGGCTCAAGTTAGCGAGCCGGCGATGGGCAGGCCTGTTACTCTTCTATGAATTCACCTCCCTTCCACGTGATGTAAAACCACTGAAATGACAAAGTTACAACGCTGGCTTTCTATCGGGGAAACAAAGTTCGGATATTGACCAACAATCAACTCAGCAAGTCTTGCCACAACTACTCCAAGGTGTCAAACATGTCCCTGTTATGCCAACACTGCTCTGAGAGCAATCAAAACTGAGCGAAGCAATCGCACAGCGAGAAAAAATGTAAGACCTCCTGCCGCCATTAATGTGGAAGCAGGTGACCATAAAATATACCAAACTATTCCTTCTGCCGCAAGTCATATTTTCATAAGTCTTTGGCAACACGGTGACTGAGATAAAGTCCTCGGGCATCATGGTGCTGGATGTCCCGACACCTCTTTACCAGAACCACGGTGCTTGCCTTCCCCATGGGGTCGAAACGGATATCTTAAAGTATGCGTTTCCAATGTAAGAATAAGAGAACGAAACGATACAATCACAGTCCGATTTGCCGTAATTGGCGTCAGGTTTGAAGCTTTGGCGGGCTGCTGGCCGGAAATGCCGGTTGCCGAAGAGTGCGAGAGTCGTCAAAAAGCTGGATATTCGGCCAGTTATTAGATAAAATTGAAAGGTTGTTTCGATTTCGAATCGAGGTTCGCTTTTATCAATATGTTTGGTTGATACAATGAATATCATCGTTTCAGGAGGCATTGAAACCGGCAAGACGACCGTGTGCCGGCAGTTGGTTCAGCTGGCCCAAGCCGACGGGCTGGTCTGTGGCGGAATTTTGACACCGCGTTCCAGTGATGGCGGTAAGTTGGTGGAAGACATAGCCTCCGGTGTGCAGGTGGTCCTGGCAACTATGTCCGGCCCCGATCAGAGTAAGGTGGTGGGGCGCTATTTCATGCGCCAGCAAGGCATCGAGTTTGGCAAATCTGCGATAGTCTCCGCAGGGAATTCGGACATTCTGATAATTGATGAGTTGGGTTCTCTGGAGCTTAAGGGAGACGGCTTCGCCCAAGCGATCGACCTGGTAAATGAAGGCGGCGTCAGGAACGCCGTCATGGTCATTCGCAGCAAGTATCTTTCCCGGTTTCTACGTCTGTTGAAGGGTGACACCACTATCTTTGAGGTCACCGTTGCCAACCGCGAAAAAATTGCTGAAAACGTCTATTCGTCATTGCGATGATAGATGGAATAGTTTATATTGGTTCGGCGCGAAAATTTAAAGTATAGCGAAATACAGACGAGCTTATCATCAGCAGTCTTTGCTGATTGAATTGTCTCCGATTCTCCACCCCTAAGGGTCAGCCTATGGGAGGAGAACGATAGGGTCTGGCGGGAAACGGCCAGGCCTCCCGTGTTTGGAAAGGAGATATCCGGGTGCTGTCAAATCCTCCTGCCACAACAGCACGTACGTTGCTGGTATTCTTGATGATATCGGTTTTAGAACGCCCGCATGTTTCCCATCCTGGTCAACGCGGTTCGGCGTGTCAAAATCAGACCACACTGACATACAGAGATCCAATAAGGAGGAGACTATGCACTTGTTCAACGGCTTCAAACATCTGCTGATCCTGCCCCTTCTGGCGATAGTGTCGCTGACAGGCTGTAGTAAGGATGACGGCAACGGCAACCCCGCGGGCTCGCCGCCTGCATCTGATGGCTACCTCTGGGTTTATCATGCCGCAGATTCGGCCAAAGTCGCCTTTGCTGATATGCCAAAGATTGTTGTCGATGGCGAGGAAGCAATTCAATTGGAAGAGTTTATAGACACCGACCTGATTCCCATGTTCATCGACAAGGATGAAAAGGAATGGGATGCCCGGCTGCTGCACTCGTATCAGGTCCTCGGGGAGGATGGCTTCTGCGCCTCGTCGAAAGGTTACCGCAACAACATTTGGAGTCATATGCATGAGGGGCATATTCTCACGACCAGTCGGCGCGTCGTCTTTCCCGACGCGAATATTGACCTGCCCGGGGCATATAACATCAAAGCCGTGCGTCGGATAAGGGTTCATCGTAAGATCGATGTTATGGCTCCGGACACGACTGATTTCTTTGAAACGTGTCAATTGACGCCCGTGTCCGTGACCAACTGGGACAGTCAGCCGGAGGAGGCCATAGCACTGAGGGATTTGATCACACCGCTGCTGGAGCATCCTGAAGACTATAATTACGACATAGTCTCCCTTGACGGATACAGCCCTGACGGGGTATTGACCTGGACGCAGTTCCAAACCGGCTACTGGTTGTTATCCAGCGAAAGGACAATCTTCACCGATCCCGGCCTGGTTTCGGGGAGTTACCGGCTTAAGGTATTAGAAAAAGTCGTAGTGACAGAATGAATACGAGACTGGTAGCGGCGGCCGGATTTGTGCTGGTTTTGTTCGGCGCAGGCCGACCGTCTCATGGTCAATCCGGTTTCCTGGTTAAGGGAGACTCCCTCATATACATATATGCGCTGGAGACCATCGAGGTTCACTCCCGAAAAGCCGGCAACCCATCAATGGTGACCAGGGTCGGCGCCGAACAGATCCGCGAGCGCAACGCCACCACGGTGGCGGATGTGCTACGGTTTGAATCGGGCTTATCGGTTACCACCGGCGGAAAATCGGAAACGGCCACGAGAATTCGCGGATTCAAGGCCAGAGACGTGCTCGTGCTCGTCGATGGCCGTCCCATCAATCCCGGATATTACGGAAAGGTGGACCTGTCAATGTTGCCTGTTGACAATATCGCCGCTCTGAAGGTCATAAAGGGTCCGGCCTCGGTGGCATACGGACCCAACGGCATGGGCGGTATCATCAACATTGTCACCAGGAACGGCCTGGAGGTTCCACGCACCGTTGTCGAAGGCGAGTTCGGCGATTACGGGTATCGTAAACTGAATGTCAACCACAGCCGCAAGCGGGGTCGCTTCAATTACTGGATCTCCGGCTATGATAACTTTGCCGACGGTTACCGCCTGAGCGGCGATTTCGCCGCCACCTCGCGCGAAGGGGGTGGTATGCGCAACCTGAGTGGCTACCACAAGGCCGGTGTGGACGGCAAACTGGGTTTCGAGCGGTCGCCGACCAGCCTTTACGCCCTTTCGGCGGGTTATCACTGGGCAACAAAGGATGTGGCGCCGACTCTTTATACCGGCGATATGCCCGCCTACAGGGAATTCCCCTATTGGCGCCGGCTGAACAGTTCCCTTAGTGGCCTCTGGCACCCCCGTCCGACTGTTGAGATGAAAGCCACGTTATTTGTTGATGCCCAGCACGACCGGCTGATCGATTACAGCGGACCGGAGATGCGCGATGACCAGGTTGCCTTTGACTCCAGGCTGGAGAACTGGACGGTTGGAGTGAACGCCGGCACCCGCCTTACTTCCTGGTCAAAGCACAGTCTTCACGCCGGTTTCGGTCTCAAACGCGACTTAATGAACAAGAAGCCGGATGTCGACGAAGACTGGTACTCCCATTATGTGTTCAACGCCACCGCCTTTCTGGAGGACCGTATCCGCTTGTGGGCAAAGACCGAAATCGCGCTTGGCTGCAGTTATAACGGGTTTACGACTGACAGCGACGTCTACACTGACAAGCTCTGTCCTATGGTCAGCGTGACCCAGGAGCTGCCCGAGGAGGTTGAGCTTTACGGAAGTTTTGCCGACGCCATCAGGTTTCCGACAATCCACCAGTTGTACAGCACGACTTCCGGCAACGACAGCCTTTCGGCCGAAGAGGCCGACAAGTATGAAATCGGGTTGAGGCGGCGGGTCGTGCTGGGTTCAGATGCCCGCTATGCTGAGGTACAGGTGGTCTTTTTCCACAACGAGTTGAAGAACATGATCTACCGTTCTTCAAGCAGCGCCCGGTACAAAAATCTCGAGGACAACCGGCTGCAGGGCTGGGAAGTGAGAGTTGACTGGGGCTGGACGGACAACCTGTCAGGTGAGATTGGCTACGCGCGCATCGATCCGTCGCAATCTTCAAAGGAGTTACTGGAGGAGGTGGCCACGGACAAAATCCAGTTGCGGGTTACCGCGCAGACGGGCTTCGGCACGCGAGTCACCTATGCCTACAACTACGTTGATGAACGCACCACGTACGAGACGGACAGACTCGGTTTGAATCTGCCGGCGTATCACAGGCACAGCGCCAACATCCAGCAGAATGTGACGGGCTACCTGAAATTGCGGTTGAGAATAGACAATATAGCCGACGTTAGCTACGAGGAGGAGTTGGGATACCCGGCTCCCGGTCGGCAGATCATGGGTGGGTTCACCGTAGAGTTGTGACGCCGGGGAGATAGGATATGGGAGGCTGTAGAATGTAGACGGCAGGCGGGTCAGGGGGCACCATATGTCGACCCGGTATGACCTTGCTGATTCAGATTGGGCCCGCACTAACGGCGCTCGCGGAGCGCCAGATGGAAGTTATGTCTAAGAAAATTACGACGCTTGAGGCGACCTTTGTGGTTCTCATGGCGGCATGCGGAGTCGCCCTGAAGCCTATTATCGGGCCCATGGCCAGAATTGTGGGTGCGGCACTTTTCGTACCGTCGGGGACTATTGCCGGGGCGATTTACATGATGTGGCCGACCCTGGCCGCGTTGGTCGTGCGCCGGTTCGGCACGGCTATGCTGGTGGGTTTGATCGAGGGAATTGTAGTTTTGATTACGGGTTTCTATGGCTCCCACGGCATCTTCTCACTGGTCGTCTACCTGGTTCCGTGTTTTTTTATCGATGTCGGCTTTGTCGTAACCAGGCGATACCAAAATCGCCTGACCGTCTTCGTTCCGCCCGCCCTGGGCAACACCGCCGGCACCGTCCTGGTGGCGGTGCTCATAATGCATTTGCCGACCATTCCCCTTCTTGTCAGCCTTGTTCCGGCGTTTATCTTCGGCGGGTTGGGAGGATGGCTGGCGCTGGGTTTGTATCTGCTGCTGATCAAGTCATATCCGCAGTTTTCCGGCGAAAGGATGAGTTAACGCGGCATGATTATGAAATTCATAAGTAAATCGCTGTTGTGCCAGTGGTGCTGCTTGTTATTAGCTGTCGGACTGTCAGGGCAAGAGTCGGGCAGTTCTGCCGGCAAACCGGGTATGACGGTGTCGGTTGTTGACGGACGGGTCGGAGCAACCGTCACGGAAGTATTTGTCAGCCTGGAGCAGATCAGACAGCTTCCTGAATTTTTCGCCATTACTCAGGGAGAAGAGGGAAAGCCCGACCGAGAGTGGGCAGGAGTCAGGCTATGCGATATTTCGAAAATGCTGATGGACGTCTCGTGCGACAATATCTCGAAAGTCACCGTCTCCGCCGCCGATGGTTACCAGTCGGTCGTTTCGGGCAAGCTGTTGTCGGGGCTCAAAACGGCGATTTGCACTTACTCCTTCAAAGATAAGAAAAACTGGCCGAAGAAGTATGGCTATGCGCGGCTGGTCTTTCCTGACCTGACGGAAATGTACTGGGTAAACGAGCCGACGACTATGACCATAACCGTAGGTCAAAGGCACGACCAGCCGCACCGGATGGCTTTCTACTTTCTCGAGAGCAACCGACTGCGCTCACTGATAAGAAGAGACATGCAAAATACGCCTTACGTCGTGCTTGCAGATATTTTCGTAGAACTGGGGGTGCCTGCCAACGATTTCTATATCGTCACCGCCGACAAACTCCGCCGGGAATATCCGGCCGGCGATATTAACCGATACCTCGTTCTCCAGAAAGAAGAATCCGGCACGTGGGAGTTGAATGGTTTGGGAGTACCCCTGGGACTGAAAACCAGGGAAATAACCTTTGTGGGATGCGGAGATAAGGGGATCTTCCTGAAAGAACTCTCTGGCGGGCAGAAGAGCATCTGGGAGGACCTCGTTTGGCGGCCTTTGTGCGACGGAATACAATCGACCGAACCGTTATCGGTTAGCGTCGTGCTTGACGGCGACGAGGTCGCTCCATCGAGTCAGATGGAGAGACAGGCGATGAAGGACATCTATTCTTATTGCGTCAGGATGGCCTCCGGTTACGACAACCTGGATCACATTCTCGTGGAGTGGCAGGACCAGGCTCCCAGGGAAGGAGGTGGCCGGTGAATATGGTACTGAGATTTTCGGTAATTGTTTTGTCTATCCTGACTTCTGTTACCTCGGTGTACTCGCAGGTTATTTATTTTCCTACTGATGCGGCTGACTTCGTGCCCGTTGGCACCGATTCGCTATTTGTCTTTGCGGAGGATTGGGCTGTCCTGGCCCGAGGGCAATCTCTGACATCGGTGGAATTCAGGGGCGGCGCCATCTATGGCGACAGTTTGCCGCCGGCACTTTGTGTCAAGGAACCGGTAGGAGCTATCATCTACGGCGAGAAATCCCGGTTTCGCGAAATCCCCGTCATTGTCGGCCGCCGAGACAAGAAGCTGTCCCTCGACCGTCTGATCCGGGAGTATTTCGTGGAGATTGACTGGACCGAAGGCCAATCAGAAAAGGGCGGCGTGTCAGCCAGGGTCGGACAACGACCGACCCGGCCCCGGCAGTTTCTTGTTTTCCTGGTTGATGGACAGGTACTGGGCAATGCTGGCGATACCCTAGTTCAACGGCATTCCAAAAGCCGCTCGCGATTCGACATAAAGGATTTGCCTGATTTTGAAGACAGCATCGCGGGCGTCTGGATTGATCCGCCCAAAACAGGTGCAGATTTCCTCACCGCCGATTTCCTTCGGTTAATGCAGTCCGGGCCGTTACTGGTCGAGTACTGGGATGGTCTCGGCTGGGAGTTTCTTGAAAGCGGATACCTGGGTGGCAAGTTCCACCAGGACGTGGGCGAGGTGAGGATGGCACACGCCGTTTTTCCCCCAAAAACAGCGAGTAATAGCAGGGCAATGGTCTACGGTGGGCTTACGTGCAGTGACAATGTGAGAAATCTCTTCCACTGTCTGGATCGACTCGATATAGACTACCAGTTGCTCGAAGGCGACCGCTGTCTATATCCGGTTCCGGGAAAAACGAAACTGCATCCGGCCGATTCCCCCGAAGAAAAAGATCTCCTTGTTTATCAATCGGCCAAGAGTGTGATCGATAGTGGGGCTCCGCCCCTGCTTTTTATACATTACCATGGTCTGGATGACCTGCTGCACGCCTGTGGACCCTACGGAGAGCGGACGGTTACGCACTTTTTGAATCTTCTAAAATGGCACCGGGATCTTACCGCTCGGTGGACGGGGCCTATTCTGATAGTATCGGATCACGGCGGGCACGCAATCGCGCCAGAAGGAGCACCAAGCGGAGACCCCGGCGGCGAGAACAGCGAAGGCGGTCATGGGGATTTCATGCTCGCCGACATGGCCGTGCCTGTCATCAAGCGGTCGGGTGAGGGCGCGACCCGAACCGATTTTCGATTGACCCCGGAACAAGCGTCGACGATATGGCAGGAGCTGGCCACGCCACTTGGCTCCAATGGCAGGGATGGCCTGGTCGAACCCGGGTGTTTGCACATCGTAACCACCGGCCGCAGGCTGGTTTACGACTCGGCCGAAGACGGGCTGCTCTTTAACGAGGACTATGACTTCGAATACACGCGAAAGGGAAAACAGCTCTCCGGTCATTTCCAGGGGTGTGAGTTGTCTTCTTTAGTGAGTGCTGACGACCTGTCCGATATGAGCGGTATTGTAGTGCACTCTTTTGACGGTCAGCGGGCGGGTTTTTCGGTCAAAGACCTGACCGAGAACCGCCTGGTACTGGCCATGGATCGGTCCGCAAGCGACCCCCGGGCGACGTTCACGCTGTACCCGCTGAAGGATGCGCACCCCAACCGCATTGTCAAAGAAGTGAAGCTAATAGAAATCTTTTGATCATGTGTTGTCTGTCTGGTTGATTTATGCTCGTTTCCGTCCGAGAACTCACGTTTGGGTGGCAGGATGAGCCTCTCTTTGAGGATGTTCATTGCGACCTCCAGGAAGGTGCGGTCGTCGTTCTGGATGGTGAGAACGGCTGCGGGAAAACTACCTTGCTGCAACTGATCGCCGGCGTCGTCCCGCATTTCAGTCGGGGCAAAAGGCTCGAGGGAAACATCATGGTCGACGGCCG
>CBFCYQ010000108.1:0-9330 GCA_965602205.1 uncultured bacterium
ATTCCAGTAAGGATCCCCAACAGCTAAGGACTCGGGATTTCCTTCGTAAGTTTTTGCAGGACAGGGGCATACTGGCCAATGTCGTTGAAACCGAAAAATCGGTTCCGGCTCCAAAAATCACGGTTGATGGCTGCTGTATCAGCGAGGACCGCAGGAGGAAACCCCGCGACCGCCAGTCGCTCCGTTTCATCTCGACAGAGGACATCGCCAGGGCCCTGGAAAAGACCATCTGGAGTTTGTAAAGCTACAGAGCCCGCCCCGCTGTTGCACAGTGAGACCCTGCGGCAGGCAAAATCTCTCCGCCGCTGGTTGAGACGATATTCCTATTAAAGAGAATCCAAGCCCACACCTTTCTATTCCGATCAAAGTCCCTTTGGTTACGGTGGTGGCTTAACCGATCTTTTTGCCAAGAAATTCCATAATCTCAGGCGTCTTCAGCCGCGTCTGTTCCATGGTGTCGCGGTCGCGCAGGGTCATGGTCTCGTCTTCGAGCGTCTGGCCGTCGATGGTGATGCAGAAAGGGCAACCCGCCTCATCCATGCGGGCGTACCGCCGCCCCACCGCGCCCGACTCGTCATAGAAGACTTTGAACCTCTTCTTTAGCTCGTGGTAGACGTTGGTGGCGAACTCGGGCATACCGTCCTTTTTGACCAGTGGAAACACGGCGGCCTTGATGGGAGCGACTTTGGGTGAAAGGCGCATGAAAACCCGTTTCTCGCCCTTGACTTCCATCTCATCGTAAGCATCGACGAGAATCGTCAGGAGGGTCCGGTCGCACCCGGCCGAGGTTTCAACAATATAGGGAATGAACTTTTCCGTAAAACGCTCATCGAAATAGCGCAGGTCCTTCTTGGTCACTTCCATATGGCGGCTGAGATCAAAGTCGGTCCGGTTGTGCACCCCCTCCAGTTCCTGCCATCCGAAGGGATACTCATATTCCACGTCGTAAGCCGCCTTGGCGTAGTGAGCCAGTTCGTTGGGGCCGTGCTCGTGCCAGCGAAGTTTCTCCTCGGTGATCCCCAGTTCCAGATACCACTGCCAGCGCTGCTCACGCCAGTATTCAAACCATTTCTCGTCCTCTGAAGGATGCACAAAGAACTGCATCTCCATCTGCTCGAACTCCCGGGTGCGGAAAATGAAGTTGCCCGGCGTGATTTCGTTTCGAAAGGCCTTCCCTATCTGGGCGATGCCGAAAGGTATCTTCTGGCGCGAGGAGTTCTTTACATTCAGGAAATTGACATATATCCCCTGGGCCGTCTCCGGCCGGATGAACACGGCGCTGGCCTCGTCCTCCACCGGACCCATAAAAGTCTTGAACATAAGGTTGAACTGCCGGGGCTCGGTCAACTCACCACCGCATTCGAGGGGGGATTTCGACGGTTTCAAAGGGCAGCGCGACTCTTCCAGCTTGTCGGCCCGAAATCGGGCTTTGCACTTTTTGCAGTCCACCATGGGGTCGTGGAACTCCGTCACATGACCGGAAGTATGCCAGACATCGGGGTGCATCAATATAGCGGCATCGAGTCCCTCGACGTCGTCCCGGCGGTTGGTCATGGCATCCCACCAGAAATTTTTGAGATTGCGCTTGAGTTCGGCTCCCAGGGGCCCGTAGTCCCAGCAGGAAGCCAGCCCACCGTATATCTCCGAAGAAGGATATACAAAACCTCGCCGCTTACACAGAGAGACTATTTTTTCCATCAGGTCGTTTTCGTTTTTCTTGGCACTCATTGTCAGCTTTCTACCTCAGGAGTTCACTGTTTTTCAGTTTTTCAAGAAACTTAAGAGACTTTAGATCCGATGTTATCCCGGTCTGGTAACTGACGAATTTGGCCAGAGCTTCCAGCAGGAGAACGGTCTCCTGGTAACCGATCGGCAAAGTCACAGCTTCTTTCAATGACGCCGTTTGCAACGCCAGCAGGAGCTTATAGCTCGCAGACGAAAAGGGAATATAATAATCTCCCGCCTTTTGGCAAGCGGAACAGATGATACCTCCGCGCGCGGGTGAAAATAGCACCTGATCGGCTTTTTCCCCCATTGTATCAAGATCGCGGCGGCAGAGCACACAATAAGCCAGGGACGGATTGTAGCCGAGATGCGAAAGTACTCTCAGGAAAAAGGCCAGAAAAAGCGCCGACAGACAGTGCTTGTCGGCCGTCTCGACATATCCCAGAAAAGCTCGAAAGTAATCGTAGAGGTTACCCTGCGGCTCCTCGTCCGGCAAAAGCAGATAAAGCAGTTCGCAGGCAGCCGAGGCAAAAGCAAGCCGCCCCAGAGAGCCGGATTTCTCCAGGGAAAAATGCTCCAGCAAAGCGACCTCGGAGATATATCCTCGGGATTCTTTTTGCGAGCTGTAATAGGTAATTTCCATTCGGGCGAACGGTATCAGGCGGCCGCGCCTGGACTTAAAACTCCGGCCACCCTTGTCCACCAGCGGGAGCTTGCCGGCCTGCTCGGTGAAAAATACAACCGTCCGGGATGATTCCGACCAGTTGAACGATTTCAGTATGATAGCTTCCGTCTTTTCCAGAGACATGACTTATCGGCCACGATAGCGGTATATCACTTCGTCGGGGTATGCCATATGATACCGCGTACGCGCGACGTACTCGATATAGCTGGGATCGAAGTGAAGCCGGTCTCTGATCTGAACGGCATCAATAAGTTCGACCAACTGATGGCGGTTGGCTTCCATCAGGGACTGTCTCTGCCACTCCAACCTGACAATACGTGGCAGGCTGTAGGTTCCGACAATCAATGAGTAAAAGAATACCGCTCCCAGCCCCAGAAACCCATACCTGACAATCTTCCGTCGTATGCGGGCATCAGTATTGGACAGGCGTTTCATGAAATTCTCGGCAAGCGGTGCCAGCAGAGAGCGGGAATGTTTGATCCGTCGCGCCATGGCGTATATTACATTTCACCACTCCTCGCCTGCAAGTAAAAAACCGGCCGGGGGGACCTGTTCAAAAATTGAACAGCGAAACTAAGCGACCGCCGGGTCAAATCTTTCGGGCACTTACCGATATTAAGAGAAACCGCGAGAACATGGGATTTTTCGCTTTGAGTATTGGCAGGATTCACGGGCCTCTCAGAGTTGTTGAAGGTTCTTGAACCTGCCGCCTTTTTAGTTACAGGATGCACCCTTGAAGGACAAAAAGCTTAGACTGGATGAAATACTCGTTCGGGAGGGGTTAATTTCTGACGAGCAGGTGCAGGATGCTCTCATGCGTCAAAAAGCGCAAGGGGGCAAGCTCGGCTCGCAACTCCTCTATCACCACTATATCGATGAGGCCGGCCTGGTGCGCGCACTGGCGCTCCAAATCGGCTGCGAAGGGGTGGTGCTGTCGGATCTTGAGATACCCGATGAAATTCTCAAGTTTATCCCCGACAAGGTGGCTATCGCCAGAAAAGTCGTTCCCTTTCAATACAATATAGAGAGCAACGTTCTCAAAGTCGCCTGCGAGGACCCTACCGACCAGAGTCTGATTGACGAACTTAATTTCGTTGCCCGGGGAACACAGGTGAAACTCTACCTGGCTGCGGAAATTGTCCTTAATACCGTCATCGCCAGGTACTATCTCGGACAGGACGTGTCCCCGCACGACGACCTGCTGCTGGAACTGCCTGAGGGAGCTTCGCAAACAGGTCAAGTGCCACCTGAGTTGCCCGATACAGGCGACGCCCCGCCGGCGGGATGTGCCGGCGCGATTCTGCTGGTAACCGACGAGGAATCCTCCGGCCCCCTGCTGCAGTCCTTACTGGAGGTTGACAACTACGAAGTTACGGTCACAGATTCGGCCGATGAGGCTATCGACATCATCGGCGACAAACACTTTCACACCGTCTTTGTAAAGGACACGGTATCCGGCGATTACATTGACCTCATCGACCGGCTTCGAAAACTGTCGCCGAAAACGAGAGTGCGTTACTACGAATCCGCCTCGACTCTGCTGTTGTCGGACGAATTTGCGGCTTCCGGCGAGGAACTGCTGCGAAAAAACCTCGAGATCTTTACTTCACTATTGGCCTCGATGGACAACACGGATTCCAATCACTCCGGCCGGGTAGGTGATTACGTTCACCGCCTGTGCGGCCGCCTGGGGTTGCCCCAAAAAGAACAAATGCTTATAACCAACACAGCTTATCTGCATGACCTGTCGCGGTATTACTACGGCACCGCCGAGGAGGAGGGCTACCGGGGAGTAATCGACCTGACTATCAAACTGCTCCAATCGATAGGCTATTCGCCGGTTGCTGTCGAGATGCTGCGCTCCATGTACATCGATCTCAAGAGCAAGTACACGCGGCGGCTTCCGATTGAAGTCCTCGGCGGCAACATTATCACTATAGTCGACCTCTTCTGCGATAATGTTCCCTCCGATCAGAAGCTGTCGCTGGACAAGTTCGACGCCATAAAAAAGAAACTCCGCGATTTAACCGGACGCCTCTTCCTGACTGAGGTGGCGGAAGCCTTTACCCTGATGGTACAGGAAGAGATCCTGACCTCCGCGGCGACCGAGCGATACAACCAGGTCATGGTTTTTTCCGATGAGAAGGGATCGCTCAGCCCGGCTGAACTCCGCCTGAGGAATGAAGGATTCAGAGTGGTCTGTGAGAGTTCGCCGGAACGCTTCGCAGCCCTTTATCGCCGCGCCCGGCCGGATATCATCATCCTGCTCCTGCAAAGAGACCCTTCGGAGATCGAGGCTATTGTTGATAACCTCTTCACTCAGGGAATCGATATCGAGCAGGTCCCGACTTTCCTTCTGACCGACGCCCGCCATTCCTTGAAACTGACGGGGCTGCTCGAAAAGGGCCTCCATGATGTGATTTCCGTCGACGGCAGCTACGATCTGCTGGTAGTCAAACTCAAGAAGGTCCGCCAACAACTCGAAAAGAGGGCGCAGCAACAACGCGACCTGCAAAGTGACGAGTCCGGGGCCAAGGGCCGGTTAACCGATATGAATTTGATCGACTTGCTCCAGGCTCTCGGACCCAGCCGCAAGACCGTCAGGATCATCGTCCAATCCCAGGTCCCGGACAAGTACCACCTGGAGCTATATCTTGACCAGGGCAGTATCCGCTTTGCCGGTCTGGGTGATCTTGCCGGCGCCCAGGCGATTTATGAAGCCATCGCCTGGAGCGACGGCACCTGGAAGGTCGAGACGGTGTCAGCGGACGACATGCCCCGGCGCAATGTCGTTCAGCCTAATGAATCCATCCTGATGGAAGGTTGCCGGTTGCTGGATGAGAAAACGCGGACCGGTCAATTATTGTAGCCATAAAGTATGACCAGCCGCTGCACCGGCGGCCTACATCCGGGCTATTCGCCTCAGGTAAGCAAGCTTGGTGCGCTGTTTCTGGCGCGTCTTTGAAGGGACTTCCCCGTAATAGGCGGCGACTTCCTTAGCCACCTGTCGGGCCAGGTCTTTCCTGTCCAGCTTCTCGTAGCAACGGTAAAGTCGGTAATCGCAGTCAATCAAATTGAAGTAGTTGCCCGGCTGACTCTCCAGACGTTTTCGCACTAGTAGAAACGTCCGAAGAGCATCACGGTAGTCGTGGTTTCCGAAATATGCCTCGGCCATCGGCCAAAGCAGTACCGTGCCTCCCGGATAACGGGTGAACATCTCGCGGCTGATGGCGACGGCGGAGTCATATTGTTTGAGGTCGAGCCATATCCAAATGAGCGAATTGCGAGCGGCCTCCCGTGAGACAATCGAGGAATCGGCGGCGCGGTAAAGCTCCGCCAGTCCTTTGGCCTTTTCATTTTTGAAAAACCCCAGCCAGCGCAGGATACCGGCCTTGGCCGACTTCCAGTAATGATAAGAACCCAGTCCGAAATAGAGGTCGTAGAGTGTGCTGTCGCGCTTCAGGCCCTTCTCGTATTCCGATCTTGCGGCCATTCCCTGCCTGAGGGATGAGGTAAAAGCTCCGAACCGGGCTTCCCACAAGGAGCGATAGACCCGGGCGTGCCCCGAGAAGAGGTACATCCAGGCCGCCGTGTTCGTCGACGCCGTATCCAGAACAGCGCTCGCCAGGGAATCCACTGTGTCGAGAAGACGGTGAAACCGTACCGGATAAAGGTTTTCCTCATGACGGGCCATCTCGCTGAACAGGGTGGCCGCCCGAAAAAGATACCCGGCAGGATCGTCCGGCTGCCGGGCGACAAGATCGGCACACGCCGAATCGGCCTGCCCAAAGCGCTCATTAAAGAGCAACTCCTGAATCTCTACCAAAGTCGTAGCCTTCTCCCGCTCGAGGTAGCCGCCCGCAGCAGCATTCAGAGCCAACATCAGGAGGGCAAGAACAATCGTTGTGCCTGTCAGGTAACATCGCCTCATGGTTTGTCGTGTTTACCGGGCCGTAACCGACGGCCTCCTGACAGGAGATAGCGAACCGAAAAGACAAAAGCCAGGAAAAAACTGCTCAACTGTTATGTGAGAGGGAGTGGAGGATTTCTGCGGCGCGTTGGAAAGACACCGAGGCAAATCAGATGGCCATATGCCCGGGAATGAACTCCAGGAGTTCTACACTCGTGTCGGTGGTAGCCGTGATAATCACGGCGGAACCCTGCTGATGGAATACCAGCCGACAGCCGCGACAGTTGTGATCAAAGAAGTGCAGGTTGTTGCGAATAACCTCGTTCTCTTTCAACTCGCCGGGGATACCGAAGCTGTCCGCCGGCACCACGAACACGGAAACAATACTGCCGTTGCTGCTGTATACAAAGTGTCCCATCTCGACGCCCATGATTTCCTCAGTCATGGCACCGACCAATTTAAAATCGTTGACCTGGTGGTGCAACTCATACTGGAGATTGTCTTGATACCGGGCGATGAGGGCACTGCCGGGATTATCCGCCGAAAAGGTCCGGGAATTCTCGCGGGCGGACCAGTGCGCTCGTTCCAGAGGGATCAATTGTTCGTTGTGGCGCACGAAATCAGAAATCAGGTTGGCGGCGCCGATCATCACGACCAGCAGGGCGGCGGCAGCCAGGGAAAACGAGGCTATGCGAAAGGGGGAGCGCCGGCGATGGGCCCGGGATTCACTGTCAACGGCATCCAGCTTCCCGGCGATCTTCGCCTTCAGACCGTCCAGCTTAAGAGCCGGCTGATCGTCATCTAATTTGGCCTGGATAAACCCCTGGACGGATTTTTCAAGCTCGTACTTATTGAAGCAGTCACGACACCGACTCAGGTGTTCCTGAACTTGTCGAGTATCAATTTCGGAGGCTTCTTTATCAATTATGTCATAGAGTAAATTCAGCGCTTCCTGACAGTTCATCTTGCCTTATCCTTGATGTAGCCATTCTTGATTGCATAATCCAGCAACTTTTTCTGAAGTATTTTTCGGCCGCGGTGTAACCTTGACTTCACCGTTCCCAACTGGAGATCCGCGATCTCAGCGATCTCCTGGTAAGAGAAACCTTCGATAAAAGATAGCACTACAACCAATCTGAAATCGTCCGGTAACTCCTCAATTGCCTTCTTTATATCGTCATCAAAAATCCTGGCAAAAAGCTCCCTCTCAGGATTTTCTTCCTTGCCGAAATCGGCCAGTTGGCCGTAGAGAAAGTTGTCGTCAATCTCGTCAACATTTACGGACATCGGGGAACGCGACTTGGACCGGTATTCGTTGATGAAAATGTTGGTCATGATTTTGAATAACCATGCCCGACAATTCGAACCCGACTCAAACTTGTCCCAGAAGCGGTATGCCTTTACATACGCCTCCTGCACGAGATCCTCGGCGTCCCCCTCATTCTTGGTCATCCGTAACCCCGTGCGATAAAGAGCATCCATATGGGGCAACGCTTCAGCCTCGAACGCCTTTCTCTTTTCCAAGTCTACAGTTTTACTGCCGGCCATAGGAAAAACTCCCTGCTGGCTCGACCGGTAAAAACTGCTCTAGCTTCTCTTTAAAACAGTTTCGCCGGTCGCGAAGTTCCCTAAGTCTCTATAATTGCATGACCTAAGGAGTTTTACTTCAGATTGTGAATTGTCTGGACAGTGTCCGATAACCCTACTTCCAAGATTAAGATACGCAATACCTGATAGCTTCACAAGAATTTTCCCGTGAGGCATTGATGCTTCCAGGGCCCAGCACCCCACTACCAAGGCAATCAAAATCTTCGAAAGACAGTTTATTTATACAAACCTTATGTTGCTCTTTCGAAAGCGGTTAGCGATCCCGATCGGGGCAGGACATACCGGGCGAATCTGAAACCCTGGCTCAAAGCCTATGTCCGTTACATTGCCCACATCGGCTGCGAGGATAGCCCTCTGCAATGTATGCCCCGCAGATAATAGATGCAACAGGTAAATATTTGTTTCTTTTATCGTCAACAAAATGAACGGCTTGCGTGTGCGCGCGTTTTACAAATACGATGGCTGACCACTATTTGATATTCGATGACCGCTGCCCCCTGTGCCTTGCCGCGGCGCAAAAAGTGCACCGGCGCGACCGCACCCGGCGGGTATCCTTGCAACCGCTTTCGAGATTGTCACTGCCGGAGGCGGTCAAAGCCCCAGCCGACCAAGAACTGACCGCGGCGATCCATTTGATAGCTCCGGACGGCGTCGTTTACAGGGGGGCCGAGGCGCTCGCACACCTGGCGATACTGCTACCCCGCTACAAGCCCCTTGGGAAAGTGCTTCTCTTACCGGTGGTCAAACCGGTGGCCCGACTATTTTACCGGTTTATTGCCCGTAACCGGGTGGGGATATCCCGCGCTTTTGGACTCAGGATGGAGCATGGATCGGAGAAGGTTCAGAAACCTCGGAGCACTCCTCCGGCCCGGCAGAGGTCCGACGCTATCAGCCGATAATTTTCAGCTTGGCGTACTTGGCCATTATTTTCTTAAGGCCCAATCCGGAAAACATTATTTCCAGCCGCAGTGACTCGCCGAAGCCTTCGGCATTGACAATCTTCCCGCGTCCGAAGGTGGGATGCTGGACGATCCTTCCCGGACGCATGACCTCACTATCCTCATACTCATAGTGAACACCGGCCGGCTGTCTCTTAGGCCTGATGGCAGAACCATCAAAAAAGGACGATGGCGCAGCAGCCGCGGAATCCCGTGCCCCACGATGCGTGGAGCGATAGTCGATCGTCTCGACTAACTCCCGGGGAATCTCTTTTATGAACCTGGAAGGAATGGAGATGACTTCACCGAACCGGTAACGCGACGTAGCGCTGGCGAGATAGACTCTTTTTTTGGCGCGGGTGGCGCCTACGTAGAACAGACGCCGTTCTTCTTCCAGTGCCATCGGTTGGTCCAGCGTCCGCCCCAGCGGAAAGAGTCCCTCCTCGAGGCCGACGATGAAAACA
>CBFCYQ010000109.1:0-9309 GCA_965602205.1 uncultured bacterium
ACCGGGATGAACGTCATAGCGTCGCCATCCATGTTCACGTTGACATAACGTCCCTGGAGAAAGAGCTTAATAGTGGGGCTGACTTTCCAATCGAAGCCGGCGCCAATATTCCAGTACATCTTATTCTGGTCTTCCGGGACAGTAGCGTTCAGCGTGCTGGTGATGAGGCTCGTGCCCGAAAATTCCGACTGCTTGACGTTGGCCATGCCCAGACCGCCAAATACGAACGGGGCGACCGGCGCGGCCGGCAGGTTGAAGTTGTAACGACCATCAGCGCCAAACATCCAGACCTTCGAATTCCCACCGTCGATTCCGGACAGGTCTCCGAAGTCAAAGCCGAAGTTATGATACTCGACTTTACCCACCACCTGCAGCATCGGAAGGGCCTTGTAGCCGGCACCTATCATGCCGTGGTAGCCGGTCTTGAAACCGTCTTTAAAACCGTCAGGTGAGCTGGGGACACTAACCGCTCCGCCAGCGTAGAAGCTGAACGGTGTCGGCACCTGGGCATTGGCACCAAGGGCGAATACGGTTAACACAAAAGCAATCAGCAAAAGCTTCTTCATTTGGACCTCCTTCCTGAAGAAATTTAACCTTGCCCATTAAATCGGCTAAGCCGCTGATATACTTTAACTATTCGACCCGGTCTTAAAGGGCATATGGGACAAGTTTAGTCCTATTATTGGTGTCTCGATTGACTCAACAGCGATCATGTGATTCTGACGGCGAGGGAGAGAAAAGACAATGGGCGGCGGGCCCCGCAATGTTCTTGGCGCTCAACTCATTGAAAGGTTTGTACTTGCGCGCGGCGCTGGCCGAGGTCAGTAGATAAAGGCCGTAATCCCAATCCCGACCTGCAGGGTGGTGCCGTCGGCAGACCCAAGATCCTCGTCCTCAGGGTCCACGGTATCACGCGAGTAGCGGGCGCTTAAATCGGCGCCGACGGTGTTTGAAAGCATGTAAACCAGTCCGACCTGGCCGCCGAAGTTCATGAAGGTGCCCTCGGTGCTGGAATCTTCACGCTCCCGCTTCTGCTTTCCGTAGCTGAAAAATGCCTTGAGATATGGATAGAACATTCCCTGTGCATCGGCGCGGGTCCGATTCATATTGAAGAAATAGCCGGCCGTGGGGCCGAAACCGAAGTATGTGTCTTTGTCATCGCCGAGCAATTGCCGCGTAAACCTGAATTCACCACCGACCATAAGACCGGGCGCGACGAAATAGGCGATCATGGGCATTACGCTGATCGTGGTTTTGCTGCCGCCGCCGGAGGTCGAGTCGCCGTCGAGGTCAAAGTCTTCGTACAATTCACCGCTTTGAGTGGAGAAGAAGGCCGAGCCATCCAGCATCAGGCTGCCTTTGTCCACCGGGTTACGGGCGTCCGACTGTGCCTGCACGGCGCCGGCCGGCAGGACCAGAAGTGCGGCAATAGAGAAAAGGCTGATAAATCTTTTCGTCATAGGGTGCCCAAGCATGACCCCAAAGGCTAATTCACTTGTGGATTTATGTCAATTAAAAAAGCCCCGCCGGGTGGCGGGGCTTTTTAATATTCAGAAAAAAGTGCTATCGTGTTCTAGGCCGTTAGAAGCTGAGACCAACCATGACGGAGATGTTCGAATTCTTTAGGTCAGGATCCTCCGTGGCTTCTTCACCGGGGTCCGGCTCGTAAAGCTTGTTGTATTCTTCGTAATCAATAGTCTTCATCATGCCGAGAGTATACCGGGCATCAAATGTGATCGTCATCGTCTCCATCTTGTAGCCAAAACCCGCGCCGACGGCCACGCCCAGATCCATGGATTTGTACATGTCCTTGACATCGAAATCCTCGGCCTTCGCGCCCATCATAAGAGCGATAGCCGGGCCGGCGAAAATGGCAGGCTTCAAATTACCTTCTGTCTGAGGTGTGAACTTCAGCAGAAGCGGCACTTCAATATAAGACAATTTCAACTTGTTGCCCGCGGCGTCCTTGGCGCCCTTCATCATGTAGAGCACCTCCGGTTGAATGGCGAACTGGGGTGCAAAGTGGTACGTAATGAAACCACCGCCCCCGAAACCCAGCTTCATGTCACTGCCTTCAGCATCATCCCCGTATACATCCGACATGTTCACACCGACCTTGAATCCTTTGCCGGTCAGACCAGTGGCCTCATCCTGAGCGAAAGCGCTCATCGCCAGAAGCAGCACAACGGCCATGCTCACTAGCAATGTTTTCATAAGAACCTCCTTGGTTATGTTGTCGTCCGGACAGAGTATTGCCCTATCCACTGCATCAGTGTTTGTCCTGATTGGTCAAACAATGCGAAGAAAAAAGCCTTTCGTACCAGCGATGTAAAGATAAAAATGTCAAAAAATGGCATGCCCCTTGAGCCTGCGGGGAGCAATCTTTCGTTATGGCGCAGCCCATCCGACAAGGATTGATGCCGACCGAGACAACTGCAGCTGGGTAATATTTTCCCATTGGGCTGATGGCGTTGTCCATCGATAGGGCGATTTCCATCCGAAACGAGAGCCGGGGAAACCGGTTTTTTTGTGAATCTATTCACTTGATTTGCCGGAAATAATTCACTATATAGGAACTTAGCCCATCATAAAATTACACATTGGAGGAATCTGCAATGAGTGAAAAACCCGGTGCTTATATTGTATCTGCCTGCCGAACCGCTGTCGGTACGCTTCACGGCGGTCTGGGGACTATGACGGCCCCGCAACTTGGCGCTCAGGCCATCAAGGAGGCCATAAAGAGAGCTAAAATCGAGCCCGCCGACATTGATGAGGTCATAATGGGGCAGGTCGTCCAGGGCGGCTGCGGGCAAGCCCCGGCTCGCCAGGCGGCTATTCATGGCGGTGTGCCGCCGGAAGCGGCCGTGATGACCATAAACAAAGTTTGCGGATCGGGGCTGAAGGCGGTTATGCTGGCGGCGCAGTCGATCCGGGCCGGTGACAACGACGTCTTCGTGGCCGGTGGTATGGAGTCAATGTCGCAGACACCGCTGGTAATCCACGGCGCCAAGACGGGCTTCAGGTTCGGACATCAGAAACTGATCGACATAATGATAACGGATGGTCTCTGGGACAGCTTCAACAATTTTCACATGGGTTTGGCGGCTGAGTTTACCCGCGAGAAGGAAGGTATCACCCGCGAACAGCAGGACGAATACGCTTTCAACTCCCACAAAAAGGCGGTCGCCGCTCAGGAGGCGGGCAAGTTCGAGGCTGAGATATTCCCGGTCGAGATTCCTCAGAGAAAAGGCGATCCGGTCCTTTTCAAAAAGGACGAAGGCCCGCGTCCGGACATCTCCACGGAGAAGCTGGCCAGGCTGCGTCCGGCCTTTGTCAAAGACGGCACGGTCACGGCCGGTAATGCCCCCGGACTCAACGATGGAGCCTCGGCCCTGGTGGTCGTCTCCGAAGACTACCTGAAAGAAAAGGGCCTGACCCCGCTGGCGAAGGTAATCGAGTACGCCGTGGCCGGAACGCCGCCGAAAGAGCTGTTCTGGTCGCCGATTTTCGCCGTCCGGAAACTCATGGAGAAGATGAAAGTAGACATCAACCACTGGGATCTCATAGAGGCTAACGAAGCCTTCTCCGCCCAGTGCCTGGCCGACGGCAAGGGGCTCAAGTGGGATTGGGACAAGGTCAATGTCCACGGCGGTGCGGTGGCGCTGGGTCATCCCATCGGCGCCTCCGGCGCCCGCGTCCTGACGACGCTGATTTACGCGCTGAAGGACCGGGGCCTTAAGACAGGTCTGGCCACACTGTGCCTCGGCGGTGGAAACGCCGTCGCGACAGCTATCGAAATTGTATAAGCACTTGAAGTCCGGGAGTAGTCGAATATGAACCTCGATGATATTAAGCAGGTGGCAGTTATAGGCGCCGGGACCATGGGTAACGGCATCGCTCAAGTTTTTGCTGCGACGGGCTACGACGTCAATCTCGTCGACGTCAAACAGGAATTCCTCGACAGGGGCATGGCGAAACTTAAGAGGGGCCTCGAGCGTCAGGTGAAAAAGGAGAAGATTACACAAGCCGAACAGGAGGCCGCCCTGGCGCGGATCACGGCCGGCACCGATCTGAAGGTTGCGAAAGACTCGCAACTCGTAATCGAAGCCGTGACCGAGGAACTCAGTGCCAAGGTGGACCTGTACAAGAAACTCAACGACATCTGCCCTCCGGAGGTCGTCTTCGGCTCCAACACCTCATCGCTGCCCATCACGAAACTTGCAGCTTCGACCAACCGGCCGGAGAAGTTTATCGGCATGCACTTTATGAACCCGGTCCCGATGTCGCGTCTGGTGGAAGTAATCAGGGGATTCCGGACCTCCGATGACGTTTGTGTTCTCATAACGGAGTTGGCCAAAAAACTCGGAAAGACACCCGTGGAAGCCGGCGACTATCCCGGTTTTATCGCTAACCGAATTCTGATGCCGATGATCAACGAAGCCATTTTCGCCCACTGGGAGGGTGTGGGCAGTGTCGAGGCCGTTGACGAGGTCATGAAACTCGGCATGGCCCATCCCATGGGTCCTCTGACGCTGGCCGATTTTATCGGATTGGACGTGTGCCTGGCGATCATGGAGGTGCTGTATGAAGGCCTGGGGGATCCCCGGTATCGGCCCTGTCCGCTGCTCAAAAAGATGGTGCAGGCGGGGTATCTCGGGCGCAAAACGGGACGTGGATTTTACGTTTATAATACTTAAGGAGAAGCGGTATGGATCTGTTCCTGTCCGAAGAGGATCAAGAGTTCAAGGATATGGCGCGCGATTTTGCGGAGAAACGGCTGTATCCACGAGCCATGGAATTCGATGAGGAGGGAATTACCCCGCAGGAACTCATCGAGGAAGTTGCCGAGCTGGGTTATTTAGGCTTTACCGTTCCCGAGGAATACGGCGGCATGGGCTTCAGCGCCACGACTTTCATGGGCGTTATCGAGGAGATGTGCGCGGCCTGCGCCGGTTTCGGCATCATGCTCTCGGTGCACTGCTCGCTGACGTGCGAGATTCTGAAACTGTTCGGGTCCGAGGAACTGAAAAAGAGATACCTTCCAGACATGGCCGCCGGCAAGAAGATCGGGGCTTACTGCATTACCGAACCCAACGCCGGCACCGACGTGGCTTCCCTCGCGACAACCGCCGTTGACAAGGGAGACCACTTCCTTTTGAACGGCACCAAGACCTTTGTCACTAATGCCAAGTTTGCCGGTGTGTATATAGTCTTCGCCAAGACCGATCCGGACAAGGGACATAAGGGCATCAGTTGCTTCGTTGTCGACCGCGACAGCGAGGGTCTGACCCTGGGCCAGCCGGAGAAGAAGTGCGGCATCAAGGCCTCCGACACTCGCGAAGTCAACCTTGCCGACGTCAAGGTTCCCAAGGAGAACCTGTTGGGCGAGCTTGGCCAGGGATTCCGCATGTGCGTCACGATTCTGAACTCGGGACGTATCGGCGTTTCCTTCCAGGCCATCGGCATCGCCCAGGCCGCATTGAACGAAGCCCTGAAGTATTCCAAGGAGCGCGTTCAGTTTGGCCAGCCCATAGCCAATTTCCAGGCCATCCAGTTCAAGCTGGCCGAGATGGCGACCCGTATCGACGCCGGGCGGCTGCTGGCCTACCGCGCCGCGCAACTAAAGGACGAAGGGAAACCGTGCCACCGGGAGTCTTCGATGTCGAAACTCTTCTGCTCCGGCATGGCCAACTACGTCTGCAACGAAGCCGTGCAGATTCACGGCGGCTACGGCTATATCAAGGAGTATGCCGTGGAGCGGTATTTCCGTGATGCGCGCGTCACGGAGTTGTACGAGGGTACGTCCGAGGCGCAACGGATGGTCATATCGAAGGATTTGCTGAAGGAGTAAGGTTTGCTTGAAAAAAAACACTTAGAGTTCCGGGAGAAAGTAAGAGCCTTTGCCCTCGAGAAGATCGAGCCGCCGGCGGCGGCCCTTGATCTCGAGCAGCGTTTTCCTGACGAGCATATGCAGCCGCTGACCGAGATGGGTCTTCTGAGCATGTTGATTCCGGAAAAGTACGGGGGCAAACCGACCGACACCATCACCTATTCGATAGCCGTGGAAGAGATCTCCCGGGTATGCGGCTCGACCGGTATCATGCTGGCGGCGCACAACTCGCTGGGGACATTTCCCATCCTGAAATTCGGCACCGAAGAACAGCGTCAGAGGTACCTGCCGCGGGCGGCCCGGGGTGAGTTGATCGCCTTTGGCCTGAGCGAGCCGGATGCCGGTTCCGACGCCGGTGGCACCAAGACTCACGCCCATCTGGAAGGTGATTACTGGATCGTCAACGGCAGCAAGTGCTGGATCACATCGGCGACCAAAGCTTTCGCGACCATAGCCGTGGCTCGGACGTCGGAGGACCCCAAGGACAAACACATAACCTCGTTTATCTTCGAGAAAGACTCGGAAGGGTACTCGGTCGGCAAAAAAGAGAACAAGCTGGGACTGCGCGGGTCCGACACGGCCTTTCTGCACTTTGATGACATGAAGGTGCCCCAGGCCAACCTGCTCGGCCAGGTCGGTGAAGGTTTCAAGCAGATGCTGATAACGCTCGACGGCGGCCGCGTCTCTATCGGCGCTATGGCCCTCGGCCTGGCCCAGGGCGCTTTCGACTGCGCTCTGCGTTACGCGGCCAAACGGGTCCAGTTCGGAAAACCCATCGCCCATTTTCAGGCCATCGGGCACACCCTGGCCGATATGGCGACCGAGATCGAGGCGGCCCGGCTGATGATCTACGAGGCCTCGGCCATGAAAGATGCCGGGGTGCCGTTCAGCCGCCAGTCAGCCATGTGCAAGCTGTATGCCTCGGAAGTAGGCACCAGGACGGCGGCCAAGGCGATCACCGTGCTGGGCAGTATCGGCTACAATACGGGAGTGTATCCGGCCGAGAGAATCTGGCGGGATGTCAAGCTGTGCGAGATCGGCGAGGGCACGTCGGAGATTCAAAGACTGGTTATCGCTCGCGACTTGTTGAAGTCGCTTGAAAAAGTCGGTTAAGGGTTTCTCATAAATAACAAAAAAGGCGGAGCCGGGCTCCGCCTTTTTCTTTGGGAGGGTTTGAGCGTGTTAATTGATGTTATTCCTCCGGAAACAGCCCCGTACACGGATCGCAGGGCGGCGGTCCCGGGGGGATTCCGAACATGTAAGTCAGAATATAAGCGACATCCGTAATATTGAACTTGCCGTCGCAGTTGGCGTCCATCGAAGGAAACGTCCGCTGCAACGTTAATTCTACGTTGAGTTCCAACGGAAAACTATAAGAGTTGCCGGTGTCGCTAATTGTTATCGTCCCGTTGTGAATGCCGGCGGGAAGCTCTTCACCCGGAGCTACCGTTACCCTGACGGTCGATGGCGTTGTCCCGCTGGTGAAATCAAGTACGATCCACTCATCGGAAACCTGGGCTTCCCAGTTGATAGGGTCGCCCGACGACGTCAGGTCGATGTCCCAGTAAAGATCAGGGGGTATGTCTCCGGCCAGGGCGGTGAAGGTCAAGTCGTAGGCTGAGGCCAGCAGGTAGGACGTTATGACATCGAAATATTCGATCACCGGGGTATAAAGATCGCCATCGTCCTTGAGAATTGCAAACTGCCAGTTTGACAGGTGGTCGGCCGGCTCGACGACGATATCAGCCGGGCCAGGTTCTTCTCTCGTGTATACTGCCCCCATGAGAACGTTCCTTATGCCGGAAAACTCTTCGTTGATAGCAGTACCCGCAAAAACAGCAGTATCCACAGATGCTAAGTTCCCGCCGATGAGTGGGGGCATCTGGTAACCGAAGTCCTGAACATACAGGTGGTCGAGCTGAAACGCCTCATCGACACCGAAGGGCATGCTAAGCGGCAGAAAGAAGCCCACCGTGCTGGTCTCAAAAGATGTCATGATCGGAACAAACACCGAATCGGCCGATTCAGGTATACCGTACACCCGGGGCATAAACACGGTATCGTTGGGTGCCGGAGCATAGCTGTAGCTTATAGCCGGGCTGCAGTCCGGGGGGTTGCCCGGAGGCATACCGAAGAAGTAATTGTACAGGTGGTAGACGTCTCCGATCGTGATGCCGTAGTGGTCGTCGCAGTCGGCCATATTCTGGTAGACAGGAGGAGGACCTTGCCCCACTATGTGGGAGTACAGATAAATCACGTCCGAGATATTCACTTCCCCGCTATTATTGACGTCCCCGCACGTCTGCCCGAAGGCAGGGGCCGCAGCAGCCAGCAGGAAAGCAACTACGACGGTGAAGCATGTTACTCTTTTCATGTAAACCTCCTTTGCCGCAAAGCAAGAAGATGGCGGCGGTGTAATATTGCGCAGGCTGTCTTGTTTGCAACGACTGGAAACGATGCGGACTCGAAGCAGTGTAATAACTTGGTTTCCTATATCCATAATGTAACGTCGTATCAATTTTCGGTCAAGGAAAAACTCGGTGTTTGAAGCCGTTGTCTTCGGATGGATCACGATCGTGCACTATCGATCTGGTGCTCTGTTTTGATGATGGCCACGGCGCGGGGCAAATGAAGACCGTATTTGCCATGTTTTACGTAATCTCGCTTCTGCGAACGAGATAATCCCGGAGCTCTCTTTTTTGACGATTTTGATTGAATTTTGCCGTCGGATTTCGTATTTTGGGCCGGAAGAATCATAAGGGCTCTTAACTGATAAGGAGGTATCAGCTTATGGCTTTCACGCCAACTGAATATATCTGGATGAACGGCAAGCTGGTCAAATGGGATGATGCCAGGATACACGTCCTCTCGCACGTGGTGCACTACGGGTCATCGGTTTTCGAAGGCATGCGGGTCTACAAGACGCCGAAAGGCCCGGCTTGTTTCCGGCTTGACGATCACACTGAACGCCTGTTCAACTCCGCCAAGATATATCGTATGGAGATTCCATACACGCCCGAACAGATCAACGAGGCCATCCTGAACCTGATAGGGGCCAACGGGCTTCAGGCATGTTACGTTCGGCCGATCGTCTACCGTGGCTATAATTCGCTCGGTGTTGACCCCCGGCCGTGCCCTATCGACGTTACCATCGCGGTCTGGCCGTGGGGCAAGTATCTCGGCGAGGAGGCCCTGGAGAACGGAGTCTCGGTCTGTTTCTCTTCGTGGAATCGCATCGCCCCGAACACCATGCCGGCCATGGCCAAAGCCGGGGCTAATTACATGAACGGTCAGCTCATAAAGCTCGAGGCTCTCAGCCACGGCTATGCAGAGGGCATCGCGCTCGACGTTCACGGCCACGTTTCCGAAGGTTCCGGCGAGAATGTCTTCCTGGTGCGCAAGGGAGCCTTGATCACGCC
>CBFCYQ010000110.1:0-9306 GCA_965602205.1 uncultured bacterium
TGACCTGAACTCCAGCCAGCAGGGGTTCAGCAACACTTACTGGCTCATCCTGCCGTAGTCTCTGCTTTGCGGGGTTGTCGGGGAGAGTTGCGACAGCGGCTCTCCGATCTGACGTGGGTTGGCCGTGAATTTGGGCTTGTTATTTTTTTCACGAACCCTATATTAGACCTGTTAGTACAGCATATAAAATTTATTAACGGAGGTTTTAATGGCGCTCAGAACCTACGAAGAATATTTGGCTTCACTCAAGAAGATGCGGCCGAACATCTACAAGTATGATGAACTGATTGAAGACGTGACCACGCACCCGGCTACCAAAAGAACGGTCGCGGGCCACGGCCAGATATATAAAATGGCCGCCGATGAAAAACTCAGAGACAGGGTCGTCACCACGTCGCACCTTACCGGCGAGCCGATAAGCCGCTATCTTTCGGTTATTCAAACGCCGGAAGATATGTACGCGAACGTGGACATGAAGCGGTTGATGTTCAAGAAGACCGGTACCTGTACGGGGGGGCGCTGTGTCGGCTGGACATCTCTGAATGCCATGTTCGTAACTACCTATGATATAGATCAGGCAATGGGTACCGACTATCATAAGCGGTTGCTGGAGTGGCTCAAAAAAGCTCAGGCTGCGGACATTACCATTGCCGGAGCCCTCACTGACGCCAAGGGCGATCGTAGCAAGAAGCCATCGGAGCAGGAGGATAAAGATGTTTTCCTGCACCTGGTCGAGAAGCGGGATGATGGTATCGTTGTTCGTGGCGCCAAGGCGATGATATGCGGTATCGCCGCGGCTAACGAGATATTCATTCTGCCCGGCGGTGCCTATAAGGAAGAGGATGCCGACTGTGCCGTCTCCTTCGTCGTCCCTCGGGATATCGAAGGTTTGACGATCGTGGAAACGCGGCATCCCAGCGACCGCCGCGACGAAGAAGATGGTTTCGATAACCCCGTCGCCGAGGGCGGCATCACCCAGGCCTACCTGTTGTTCGAAGATGTCTTTGTGCCTAACGAACGGGTATTCATGGCTGGTGAACACCAGTTTAGCCTGCCGGCCGTCAGCAGTTTCATCATGGCCTACCGCTCGGCTATCGGCGGTTGTGTTGCCGGGCAGGGGGACATAAAGATCGGCGCGGCCATGCTGTCGGCACGCACCAACGGGTTGTCGGCGAAGGTTTTCAGGGATAAGCTGACGGAGATGGTTATTAACAACGAGACTACTTACGGCATCGGTATCGCGGCCGCCGCTCGTGGAAGGAAACATGCCTCCGGCGCCTGGCAGTGCAATCCCTTGCTGGCCAACGTGAACAAGGTGCACGTAGCCACCCTGCCGTACCAGAACTCCCGAATCGCCCAGGATATCGGCGGCGGCATAGCTGAAACCGGTTGTCTGCCTTCCTATCGAGATTTCACCTCCGACAAATACGGAAAACTCATCCAGAAATATGTAAAGGCAAAGTACTCGGCTGAGTCGCGCGCCCGGGCGGCGCGCCTGGTCGAATGGACCACCATCGGCGCCGGTGTCCCCGGCTGCATGCACGGCGGCGGCTCACCTGACGGCGCCAAGCTGGTCATTCGTGCGACGGCCAAGCTGGAGGATAAGGCCGAGATGGCCCGCCGACTGGCCGGCATTACCGAGGAGATTCCCGATCCCAAGTAGGGGCCGGTAATCATCTGACAAAAGGCGGGCCGACAGAATATTGAGCCGGGCAGCTTCCTTACCGGGGGGCGTCCGGCTGTTTATTTTCTCAAGCTGGAGAAGTAACCATCGAAGAAGCTGAGCAACTCCTCGTCGCTTTTCACTGACACATCTCTTTCATGACGACGCCTGGCGAGCACGGCGCTTATCCGTTTTAGGGCCCCTCCCAGACCGGCCCATTCCGCGACATTGAGCCCCGCCAACCTCAAGGCGAGAAAGAGAAAGTGCGCCCACAACAGCCTTTGGGAGTGTATGTTTTTCCAGGTGAAAAGAAGGCGATGGCGGCAGGAGACACGTTTTATCCGAAATCTTCCGGCCACCGACCTCAGCGATGAACTGACCTGGTGGTAGGCACGGCATCGGGGTTCGTAGACGATTTTCCAATCCCTTTTCAAAGCGCGGTATGCCAGGTCGGTCTCCTCGTAAATATATGGGGAATACAGTTCATCGAATCCGCCCAGTTGATGGATCTTGGCGGCATCGGCGAAAAAATATGCCCCCTGGATATTAAAAGACAAGTACGGAGGCGTCAGACCCGCTGAACGGATTGCTTCGTCAAAGTAATTTTCTGAAAACCTTAGAAAGCCTTTACGCCAGAAGCCGTTCTTGATGCCGTCAATCTGTTGTTGGCTGCCATAGGCGAAACCACAGGTGGTCACGGCAAACAGGTCAGGATCATCGAAATGCCCTGAAAAGTGGCTGAAGTACTCCGCTTCGAGAGCCACGTCAGAATTAAGAAAAAATAGTATCTCGTTGCGAGCCTTGCCGATGCCAAGGTTGCAGGACTTGGAGAAGCCGCCGTTGACATCGGATTTGACCACTCTCAAGCCGGAGAAGCCGCCCCGATATTCCTCGAGGACTTTCAGGCTGCTGTCAGTCGAGCAGTCGTCGACAAAAATAATCTCGCACAGTCCGGCGTATTCGCGGGCCGCCGCGATAACCGTCGGCAGAAAAACCGGGATGAGTTTTTCACCGTTGTAATTGGGGATGATGATGCTCAGCGATTTGGGTTCTGGATGGTCCAAGACTTACCGTACTTACCAGCTATGGTTTATTCAAATACTCGGGGAATGTGGGTTCCGGGCCGGGCCATGTGGAATTTCATCAAAAGATACTTGCTCTCGCCAATGCCCTGGCAAACTTGCTTTCGGACTGCGGCTCAAACGGGATGTTCAATGAGGTAAACATCTTTCTCAGTTTGTCCTCGACCACATCGATCCGGGAGGCATCGGATAACTCCAGTTCCAGCTCGTAGTCAACCGATCCGTCGTTGAATTCCGTCTTGTCAATCTCGAGAATGTAGTTGTAGTCGCCGATTTTGAACAACTTTTTCTGACGGGTGTTCTCGAATTGAACCAGCTTGGATAAGGCAATTTCCCCGACCTGGCTGACAATATGTTCAATCGGAAGGATCGCCAGGGACATGACGTCGGCCCGGAGGTTGAGTATTTCGAGGGCTTCGGCTCTGGAAATCTGCGACTCCACCTCCTGTCTGATGAACGCCGCTCCCTTTTCCGTTGAGATGCTTTTGATGGTAACCAGTCCGCGGTTGCTCTCCACGCGAACGCGCAGGGCCCAGCCCGCCTTGGCCAGGTGACGTTCTTCGGTGTCGAAAAAGGCGTTCAACTGGGATTCTTCGTGCTCTATTTTGCCTAAAAACCCAATCAGTTTCAGGTAATTAGTGAACGATCCCAGATCGAGCTTTATCTCGATTTCGCGGCCTGGGAAATGCGCTGGATCCATACTGAATATATATGAATATATCTGTAGAGAGTCTATTACTTTTTTCGACGGACCGCCGGGACCGGTATCAAAAGCATGGCCGGACGACTTGCGCAGGTTTGCGATCCTTTCCGTAAATACAAGCATTGCGGGGCAGTCGGTTGGTCAGTGACTTGCCCCGGATCGGTCGACCGGCAATACCGCCCGGTTATGTCAGGCCTTGTACTTGTCTGATATCTCCTCGGTCGTCTCCGAGTCATAGATTTTGTATTCGTTGACCTGCAGGGTGGTGTCGCGAACAAGATTGATGCGGAATCTGTGCATTTTCATTATGCGGTCGACGCGGTTGATGCCGTTGTCCGACATCGCCTCTGCCACCATCGGGTTTACGACCAGATGGAAAGCGGTATACTTCTTATCGGCTCGGGCCCGGGCAAACCACCTCTCCACCTTGGTGGCCATAGTCTCTTTGGACAGGACACGGCCGGCCCCGGCGCAGTAGGGGCAGGGTTCGGACAACGTGTGCATATGCGAAGGCCGTACGCGCTCGCGAGTCATTTCAACAATGCCGAAATCGGTAACCGGGTTAATGGCTCGCTTGGCCCGGTCATGTCGAAAACAGTTTTTGAATTCTTCGTAAAGCCGGCGCCGGTTCTCCCGGTTGTACATATCGATGAAATCGCAGATTATCAGGCCGCCGATATCGCGCAGTCGGATCTGACGGGCGATCTCTTTGGCCGCCTCCAGGTTAGCCATGAAAATGGTCTCTTCCTGGTTGGTGCCGCCGACAAAACGCCCGGTATTGATATCGATCGTAACCATGGCTTCGGTCTGGTCGATTACCAGGTAGGCGCCCTTCCTTATCCAGACCTTTCGCTCCAGCATCCTCTCGATTTCCGGTTCCAGTTTATGCATGTCAAACAGCGGCAAAGCCCCCCGGTAGAGTTCGATACGGTTTCTGAGAGCGGGGGCCACGTGGCGGGCATAGTTGATGACCATCTTGTAATCTTCCCTGGTGTCAGCCACGACCTTCGCGACATCATCGGTAAAGACATCGCGAATCATCGAAACCGTCATCTCGGCTTCCTTGTGTATGAGAGCCGGAGCCTTGAGACTGTCGGCCTTCCGCTTGAGCTTTGACCACAGCCTGAGGAGGCGCTTGATATCGGCCCGGAAATCGCGCTCGCTTTTGCCCTCGGCTTCAGTGCGGACGATAAGTCCAAAACCTTCGGGGCGAAGCGGCCCGATTTCTTTTTTAAGCCGCCTTTTTTCGTTCCAGTTGGCGATGCGCTTGGATACGCGGATATGGTTGTCGTCGGGGACCAAAACCACGAACCGCCCGGGAATGGAGATCTCGGTGGCTATCCGGGGGCCCTTGGTGGAAATAGGCTCCTTGATAACCTGAACAAGAACTTCCTGGCCTTTTTTCAAGACCGTCTCAATGCCGGCACGGCGTCGTTTCCTGACGATGTCGGCGGGAGATTCCTCGTCAATATCATCAGCATCATAGCTCGAGCTATAAACCTTGCCCACATCAGAAGAGTGCAGGTAGGCCGCTTTGGGGAAACCAATATCGACGAAGGCCGCCTGCATGCCCGGCAGGACCGTACGGATGATACCTTTGTAGATATCACCCACCATGCGGTCGCTCTCGGAACGTTCCACCTGCAGTTCGACTAACCGGTCGTCTTCAAGAATAGCGACCCGCTTTTCGTAGTCAGTCGAGTTTATTAGGATTACTTTTTTCAACTTGCGTCTGCCTCTTTCGTAATTTTTCCAAAAAGTTCACCCGCTTGCGGCCGAAAGCCGTTCTTGAACGAAACGCCGTCCATCGGCTTTTTGCCTTCGGGAAGTATTGTCAGAACCTCGACCGCCGAGTCCGCGCACTGAATCAGGAGTCCCTTGCGGTCCCCGATAACGGCTCCGGGCGCAAGAGTATTGTCGTTTGTGTCGGATACTCGGGCGGCCAGTAATTTTGCCTTTTTCCCTCGGAAAAAGGTGTAAGCGCCGGGCCTGGTCGACAGGCCGCGGACGAAGTCTTTAACCCTTGCGGCGGGGAGACCGAAATCAATCATGGCATCATCGCCAAGTATCTTCGGCGCCGGCGTCGCCTCGTCGTCGTTTTGAGGCACCGGCGTGAAATCCCCTGATTCGATCAGGTCAAGTGATCTAAGCAGGAACGGCCCGGCCAGGCTCGATAGTCGGTCGTACAGGGAATCGAAATTCTCGTCGCCGTCGATGGTGATTCTCTCCCGGGCCAGAACTTCTCCCGTGTCGACCTGCTTTTTCAAAAAGAAGCTGGACAGGCCGGTTTCTTTCTCACCGTTAATCAGGGCCCAGTTTATGGGAGCCGCGCCGCGGTATTTGGGGAGGAGAGAGCCATGGATGTTAATGGCGCCGTGCCTGGGAAGGGAGTAGAGTTCCGGAGGGAGTATCCGAAAAGCCACCACCACAATCAGGTCGGGCTCCAGCGAGCCTATCTGCTCGTGTAAGGCGGTGTCCTTTAACGAGACCGGGGCCAGGATCGGCAAACCCTGCCGGGTAGCCTCCTGGTACACGGCCGTCGGAGACGGACTCTTGCTTCGCCCAACGCGCTTGGCCTGCCCGGTCACCACGGCGAGCACTTCATGCTTACTTTCACAAAGCGCTGCCAGGGGACGCCGGGCAAACTCCGGCGTACCCATGTAGACTATCTTCATGCGCTGTCGCTGTGGTCGAGCGTTGGGAGTCCGAACGCGGAAGTACGACGTTACTTGACGGGGACTGTCCCCGGCGACGGGGCTTGTCCCTATGAAGCTTTTGCCAGCCTTTTCAGGCGTCCTCTAATCAGGGTCCTTGCCATTGGAGACAAGTGTTCGATAAAGAGCTTTCCCTTCAGGTGGTCGTACTCGTGCAAAATGGCGCGAGCCGCCAAACCACCTATCTCCATCTCAAACTGCTTACCCTCGAGATCCGTCGCTCTGATTTTTGCTTTTTCAGGACGGACAATTTTCTGGTACAACCCGGGGAATGACAGGCACCCTTCCTCCATTTCCACTTGACCGTTGGTCTCAACGATTTCCGGGTTGATAAAAACTCGAAGGGATTCGGCGATATCGACCGCCGACAAATCGACGATAAAAACGCGCTTCAATACGCCTACCTGGACTGCAGACAGGCCAAGGCCCTGAGCCTTCTTGAGGGTGTCCGCCATTTCGGACACAAGATTTTTTACTTCCTGGTCGATTTCCGCGATTTTCTCGGAAACCTCCCTAAGTACCGGGTTGCCGTATATGACAATCGGACGCTCAGCCACTGGTACTCCAAAATTTTACTTGTCCACCTTGGCGGCGATGGAGGACTTCAAAAACTCTAACTTGGTGTTTTCGTTGATCTTAATAACCACACGGTTTCTGTCTTCATCAATGGCGAAAATGGTACCAAACATGCCGCCGGATGTCACCACTTTGTCGCCCTTTTTCAAATCTTTCAGGAGCGCATCATGCGCCTTCTGTTTCTTTCTCTGCGGCCGGATCAAGAGCAGATACATGATAACAAATATCAGCCCGAACCAGATCAGGGTGACGGTCCCGCCGCCGCCTGAATCTCCGCCGCCACCCATCAGAATTGGCCACGTGTAAAACAATTTTTCTCCCTCAATGTATCGGTAATCTGTTCATTTTCTGCACAGGGTCTGGCGTTTATTTCTCGGGTCTCATGAGCGGTCTGGACATGATAACCAGCAATTGTGGTGTAATCACCAGCCCGCCAAAACCAGGTGCAAAAAACCAATTGTTATTGACACAACCAAGCTCGGCTCAAAATATATACCCTAAGCAATTGGTTTGCAATCAATTATTTTAAGTATTGAAACAAGAGTCAAACCCGCCCGGTTCCCGAAACGACGTGGTCAGTATCGTCTTATAAAGCCGGCGCCGGACGCCGTATTCGTCTTATAGAGACCAGATACAAGACGAGGGCGGTCAGAAAAACCTGGTACGGCAGAAAACTTACACAAAGAAAGAAGACTGCCAGCAACCGCGTGACGCCGGTCCCCAGTATTCTGTAAGTCACGTGCAAACAAGGAATTATGAGCAGAACATAGGAGTAGTCTTTCATCCGCGGCATGATCAGGGCATAGAGGAAAAAGCAGAGGATTATAAAATCGGCTCGATTGTTCTTGAAATCGTATCCGCTGACAGAACGAAACGAGAAAATTAGCAAAAACAGGACAAAAGCGATGTGGAAAGCAGAATCCAGCCGTACGAACTCGCCGCCGGTGACCTCGGAGGCAAACCTGAGCATATCCCTTATAAGAGTGAGCGAGGCCTGGTTGATGGGAATGCCCTCGTTGAGTGAGGCGACATTGGCCACGAAGCCCTCGAACAAGACCGGGTCTCCCAGCGATGATGCCAGCGTCACGGCTACGAAGGCAGCCCCCACACCGATGAATGACAACACGGCCTTCCGGTCATGGTCGAGGAGTACCGCGAAAAGCAAAATGATAAAAGTAAACTTGAAAAGGGCCGTTATTCCAATAAGCACACAGTAGGCGAAAGGCTTCTTCTCGATAAAGAAAAGGGCAGCCGTCCACAGCAAAAGCTGCTCGAAGACCGAGATGTTTCCCGCATACAGGTCTCTGATTATGGTCTCGCGGAAAGCGAAGGCGCACAACAGACACAATATGACCGCAAAACGCTTGTCGAACAGGAAGCGGGTATACCAGATGTAAATCAGCGCCGCCAGGGCGGCCAGCTTGAGAAAGAAAAAGAGCTGATAAGCGGTGTCGAAGTTGAACAGGAGGAACGGTCTGAAGGCATAAATAGTGTGTGGAGGATACACGTAGGCGAGGGAGATTTCCCGGTCGGCCAGGGCCCGCAGATTCTCGATGTCGTAGGGATCGACGCCCTCCGAATGAGCCTGGGCCGCAAAATAGTAGGTGCGGAAATCCCACTGCTTGTCCCCGGCAATTACGTTGTAACAGACGATAACAGCGTAAACAGAGATAGCGAGACAAACGGAGATGGTGACCCAGCGCACGGTTTTATCGTTTAGTCGCAACATAGTAAATCAGCCGTTGATATACGATGTGCTTAACATCACGGCCGGGCCGGTTGGTGTCAATAAAAACCGGAGAGCGTGTTGCCCCGGACTGGAGGCGTAACTTCGCAGGGAGAGAATATGTGGCCATGGAAGCATGGCTTCGTACCGGTAAAACTGAGCCGGTCAGTCAAGGCGGGGCTGAATGCCCAGCGCCAGCGCCAGCAAGCCAGGAACAACGGGCCCGCCGCGCCGTCAGGTCTTCAGCATATGCGCGGAACCCGGTCTGCGCTAGGCGTATTGATTAGCAGATGATAACGTCCTGTGGTAGCAGAAGGACCGTGCGAATAAAAAAAAACCCTGTCCCGCCGTGGCAGAACAGGGGTAAGTAGCTTTCATGATGGGGTCAATCCGACGGGGCGCTCTCTTCACTGTCTGCTTTATCCTCGGCCTTGTCATCGCCGTCGGATTTGAATTTTTCTTTGAGTTTGGACAATTTTTTAGCCAGACCGGGTATGGATTCGATTATGTTTTCCCACTTGCCCTTGCTCACCGGCAGCAATGAGGCACCGGTTTCGTCCATAATGATAAACGCGACCGGCTCGATCCTGGCGCCGCCGCCGCCGCCGCCGCCGAACCCGCCACCGACCTTCTCACTCTCGCCCTGTCCGCCGCCGGCACCAAAGCCGACCGAGACCTTCACCACCGGAATAACGGTTTTATCACCTACGGTAACCGGCTCGCCGATAACCGTTTCCGATTTGGCGATCTCCCTCAGTTCGCCGACAACCCCCTTGAGGATGTCGACCACGTTATTGGCCATCCTGGACTCCTTTCTTCTTTCCTATCGCCAGCTTTATTAA
>CBFCYQ010000111.1:0-9272 GCA_965602205.1 uncultured bacterium
AATTACGGCGCCCTGGGACTGGGCAGTACGTCCTTCTGGCCGGCCGGCGGAGAGGGCTTCCGGCTTAATGCCGGGGCCAACGACCTGTACGAAGGCGGGTTGATGATCGGCATAAGTCCCCTTTATGTTTCCGACGGCGTCAGAAACGCTATCGGTGAGCCTGACGGCGATTTCGGCGTTATACCCGGCGGCAACCTGACTCTGGTCTCGCCCGGCAGTATGGCCGACGAGGAAAGCAGTTGCCGTTTTTCCGATGCGCGCGGCGAGTCCCCCATGAATCTGGAAATAACTCAGAATGGCTTCACTTTTGACACCTATTCGAACAACGATTTTGTCATCCTGCAGTATATCGTGAAGAACAATAATCCCACCTCCATAAGCAACCTCTACGTAGGCATGTACATGGATTGGGATATTTTCTCCTATAGCGACAACGCCGGAGGTTACGATGCCGTCAACGATGTCGCGTGGATGGCTTATAACAACGGAACAACCAAGTCGCGTTATCGCGGGGTCAGGGTACTGGATGGCGGGCTGGCCTCGGTGTGGACCCAGACGGACTCGGCTATAGTCTATTACTCCCCATACTACCCCGCTGACGGATTCACCGAAGCGGAGAAATATGCCGCCCTGGCTGCCGGGCTGGGTACGGCCACAAAGTACAAGGAAAGTCTCAAGGATCTCAACCAGACGATTTCGGCCGGTCCGCTGTCACTGGCGGCAGGCGGTGTCGATACAGTCGCTATTGCTATTCTGGCCGGCATCGACTCGACCGCCTTCAAGCAGGCCGCGTCATACGCCCAACAGGCCTATAACTTTGTGATCACGGATGTGGAGGACCCCGGTGATCTGAATCTGCCGGAGGAATTTGCCCTGCATCCGAATTATCCTAATCCCTTCAACCCGACGACAACCATCGCCTTCGATTTGCCGACAGCGTCCGGATACACATTATCGGTGTACAACGCCCTCGGGCAAAAGGTCGACGAGATGACCGGCCGCGCCGGACCCGGCACCGTCAGGGTAATCTGGAACGCCGAGTCTATGGCCTCGGGAGTATACCTCTACAGGGTCACGGCCGGCGAGCTATCAGCTTCACGAAAGATGCTGCTTCTCAAGTAAAGGCACGGACAAGACTACTGACCGGCCTCAGGGAAGAAACGAAACCGCCCTGAGACCGGTTTTCTTTTGCAGTTCGTCCGCTTCGACAGCCGTGAGAGTGATGGCGAGCAGTTGTGCCCGCGGGATCGCCCGCAGGTCTATATCACCATGGTGCCGGTACTCTCGTTCAGCACGCCAGTCCGTAATCTCTCCCTTCGATTGCGTCAGCCAGACAGGAAGACCGGCCGGTCGGGGTGCACTTCTGTCGTAATACTGCACAGCCCGTATCCCTACCGCGAGAGCGTACTCTTTGCGAATACCGATTCCGTACGGTTCAAATGACATGTGGCGGTAGCGAGCCCGCCATTTCATGAGCGGGATAACTTCGTGGGGAGAAAGCCCCGACAGGGAAATGGTGGGCGTGTTGGCCGGCATGTGGCCCGACGATGCGATTATCCTGCCTCCTTCGACGATATGCGTGAGCGTGGCAAACGCCGTCCGGGGATAAGTGTCCGAATTAATGACGGCTCGGTAATAGTCGATTAATGTCTCATCCGGCCAGGCGCTGTTGGAGCCGCGAGTCCAGTGTATGAGATACTCCTCCCCTGCTTCGGCGATGTCCGGATTAAGCTGGTCGGCGCCCCACTTGTATGCCAGCGGACTGTCCCGCCCTTCATACTCCGTTCGGAAAGTACCCACGATTCGGTCGTCGCACCCTTGCAGCAAGTGCCGCATGTTACCCCCCGACCGTAATGAGATCGGCAAGAGCAGGTTGGCGGCGCCGACGATGGCTTCATCCCGCAGATGAGCCATCTCCGCGTGGTCGCAGTCGGGTCGGATAAGCGGCTCGAAGCGAGTCAGGGACTCCTCCAGGGCGAACTGCCGGATAAGCATTTCCCGCTGCTTTCTGTATTCGCCGGGACTGGATGCCGGGAGAAACACAACTCGCGGCGCTGCTGTCAGTGACGCACAGGCGAGCACCAATTCCCACGTCTGCATACCACAGGATGCCAGAAGGGTGCAGTCGTTTCTCTTCAGCCACTCAACCGCAGCAACTGATTTTCTTACCCAGGCGGCACGGCCATCAGGCCGCAACGCCTGTCGTGATAGAAATATGGCGGCAGTCTCTCCCACTTCAGTATCTCGCCGATTGTCGGAATTACTTCAGGTGAAGCTACCGGCAATCCCCCCGAATCCGATATTTTAAAACCAGGGACAGGGGACTAACCCAAAAGGTTGTCCATGCCCATCATAATAACAAACCCGACCATCACCCCAAAGGTAGCTATGCGGGATTTTCCTTTGCGGTGTGTTTCCGGAATGATTTCGTCACTTATCACAAACAGCATGGCACCGGCGGCAAAGGCCAGCCCCAGCGGCAGGACCGGATGGAACGCGGTCACGGCGCCAACTCCCAGCAGGCCGCCAACCGGCTCGACCAGACCCGTCAGGGTGCCAATACCAATCGCCTTCCATCGACTGTAACCAAGCCCCATCAGCGGCAAGGCTACCGCTAATCCTTCAGGCATATTCTGCAAACCGATACCTATCGCCAGGCTGGTGCCGGCACCGATATCGCCGCTGCCGAAACCCACACCGACGGCCAGGCCTTCGGGGAAATTATGAATGGTGATGGCTATCACAAAAAGCCAGATGCGGCGAAGGGAGCTGTCCGGCCCCTCCTGGCCCGCGAAAAAATGCTCGTGGGGCAGCCACTTGTCGATGCGATCCAGAAAGATGGCGCCAGCCAGCATACCCGCCACGACGACATAGACGCCCCACCCAGGCCAGAGTTCGTTGCCGGACTCGATGCCCGGCACAATTAGAGAGAAGGAAGTCGCGGCCAGCATTACTCCCGCAGCCCCGCCAAGCATGGTACTCATCACTTTGTCGGAGATCTTCCTGAAAAACAGGACCGGCAGCGCTCCAACTCCGGAGGCTAACCCGGCCGCCAGGGAAGCCAGAAAACCGATCATCACCAGTGACATCGACTCACTCCATTGTTTAAAACTCGGATACGCATTTTGACTTAATGTGACCCCGACTGTCTGTGTCCACAACCTGACAGTAGTTAACAATATTTGCACCCGCGGTAAAGAACTTTTTTCTGCCCGGTTTGCGGTTCAGCAGGTTTTCAGCCGGGCTTGTTCATTTGGCAGGGCGCCGCGATCAGTTTTTTATTGCAGGCGACACCAATCCGTTTTTTATATAAGTATGCGGATATCGCGGATATTGAGAAACCTGGCGTTTTTGCCGGTCTGCGCCGGTGCTTCTCTGGGGGCGACTCTCATGGTCGAACGGGGTTCGGACTTGCAGATGGTGATCAATTACGCCAACGACGGCGATACGATTATTGTCGGTAAAAAATCATTTGAAGGCCGGCCGACTGCGTTTACCGATTCCCTCTGCGGCAACTGCCTGAATCCCAAAACCGCCGTGACCGGCTCCTTTGGATTTATCGTCAGGGGCAAGTCAGTAGTGATACTCGGCAAAGACCGCTCAGAAAGCCGCCTGGTCACCAAAGCCGGCTATGGCCTGTATTTTGTCGACTCGCCCAACTCAACCATTGCCAACCTGACCATTACCGGTGGCAAGCGCGATGATGACCCCAATGCTACCAATGCGGCGGTTGTCGTCCGCCGCTCGAAGGTCCTCATTGACGGCGTCAACATCGTGGACAACACTCACCGTTCACCCGATACCGGCGTTGTCGTCGGAATCGGGGGTATTATGGGACGCGAAGGCGCTGAAATCGAAATCGTCAACTGCCGCATCGTCAACAACGGCTGGGATGGTCTGGCTCTTTACCGGGGAGCCATCGCCACTATAACCGACTGCTTGATCAAAGACGGGCGCGGCGCCGGCATCGGAATAACCTGGGACGCCGCCTGTGTCGCCTACCGCAATGAAGTCACCGGCTATTGGAAAGGTATCGGGGCTTTTGGCACTTCCTGGGTCATCGCCCGCAATAACCTGGTCCGGGACAATCTCGGCTGGGGGATTATCGCCACCGGCCAATCGTACATGGATATTACCAACAACGTCGTCTACCACAACGGCAACTGCGGCATCGCTCCCTGGTCGACAGATAGCCGCGGGCGCATCGTCAACAACATCGTCAGCGAAAACGGCTGGCGCGATCGATGGGTATGCCCCTGCGTCGGCGTATGGAACTACGGTGACTGGGCCAAGTGGGAATTCTCACATAACATCGTCTGGCACAACCGGGACGGCGAGTACCGGGATATCTGGGACCAGACCGGACTGAACGGTAATTTGTGTGAAGATCCGCTGTTCGTCGATGACAGCTCTTTTTTCCTCAGAGAGGGGTCTCCCGCCCTTAACCGGGGTGATACCACGATTTTTAACATTGACGGTTCGGTTTCCCATATCGGTCTTCACGGCGGCCCCCAGGCCGACCATCGCCAGTAATCTACTATCCACCAACATATTAGCCACCCCAAAGGGAGGCTAAATTCTGAGAGTGGGTTTCCGACATTAAATCTATACGCGGATTCATCCCAGTCCCAGGAGGTTTCTTATGAAGAGAATGCTATTGCTGTCCTGTTTTCTTTCGTCAGCCCTGATACTCGGCGCCATCATCGGCTGCGAAAGCTCCGGTAAAAGCACCGACTCCGACGACAACGATACCGACACCACTCAGTTTCTTCTGGCCGACGATCTTTTTGGCGATAACCTTTTTTCATCCGTCTTCCAGGCCCTGGATTTGTCGGTGGCCTTACTCGACTCAATACCCGGAGCCGGCACGTCCGGCAAGGATTGGCTGGACGGACTGTCTTCCGAAGGGGCTGGTGACGTCATCGTCAATGCCATTTCCGAGTACTCTTACGTGAACGGCTGGCATATCTTCGCTTTTGAGGCCACCCAGACCGACGAGGTGACTCAGATATCCGTGATTCTTACCGGCATCGACTCCTTACAGTTGCTCGACGGTCAGGTACCCATACAGTACCCCCTGAGCTACGTTACTATTGACACCATAAAGGCTCGGGCCCACCTGAACTGGACAACCGACCCTATCGAGAGCACCGGCTCGTTTAACCATGCCCTGAGTATCGGCATTGACCGCACGGAGACCGACACCGTTTACACTATCAACGGCTCGGCCAGTGATTCCCTGCACGGCGCCTATGCCGACAGCGCGTCGGAGTGCACAATGGATTTGACCATGTCGCAGAGTGTCTTCGGTTTGCAGGTCGACGCCGACTGCGGCGAATGCCCGAGAGCCGGGACCATAATCATAAGCGCCACCGTTGACCTCGCGTGCACGGGCGGGTCAGACAACCCTGATTCGCTGGGAAGTTCACTCCAGCTGGAGGGCGCCTGGACCGTTACGGTGGTGGTCAACGACAACAACACCGTGACAATCACTTATTCCGACGGCACCACTACCTGGGTAGTAACCGAACCTTGCGACGGCGGCATAGCGGCTTCATCACGGTGGTGGTCAAGTCACTGAAGTTGGCTCTGGTTTTCCGGAGAGCCGCTCGGCGGCAGACACTCCTCCGGATAATCGCAGAGGATTGAATATTCGACAAGCCTCGCCTGTGGCGGGGCTTTTTTTCTGGCATTTGTCTGCGGCCCCGCGCGCGCTTACGCTTTGCAGCCTCGATGTCGGCAATGCCGACATGGCCAACAGCCGATTGACTTTTTGCGGAAATGTAATACTTTAATAGTATGGTTCTTCCACGGTTGAGAAGAATACTCATTGTTTCATCATTGATCACAGCCGCCTCCACCATGACTCCAACGGTGTCGGCTGTCGACAGGCTTGACATCGACTTCACGCGCGACACCCGGTTCCTGCCTTACGTCCTGGTCGAGAAGCAGGCCGGGGACTGGGGCACACAGAAAATACCGGTCACTGATGCCGTCCAGGTCTACCAGGCCCGGAGAGCCGGTGTCGACACGGCCCTGGTGATCCATGCCATCAATCGCGATTTCAATCGTGATAACCCGGCCTCATTCTTCTTCAACGACTTTTTCCAGGGCAAAGTTATCGACCAGGATCCCCTGTATGTCACCCTGACCGGCTTCGCTATCTACAACGATAACGAAGCGGGCGTGGCTGGCATCATCGGCGGGTGTTACCGCAACGACTCGGCCTTCGTTGTCCGAATCATTCCCGGAACTGACAGGCATGATTTCCTTTACCTTACTTCCGGCGTCGACCACACGGGCAACGGCCAGTGGGAAGCCGGCGTGGGGCACGTCCTGACAGAGGATTACGACTATGATGGTATCGAGGAATCGTTCTTCTATGTCGGCCCCGGAAGAGACCTGGAGCCCCGGGTGCTGTTCTGTCTCGAACCGGAGAATCTCAAGATCGAGTGGTCGCTGCCGGTGGCCGCGCCGGTCAGCCCGAGAAATCTCTACAGTTGCCGTGACTCGACCCACCCTGCCGTCATTTTCGCCACCTATAACGTCAAGAACGGCGTCACCGATGACAACTTCAGCGATCAATTCTGCTACCTGACGAAGGTCGACCGCCGGGGAAAGATCGTCTATAACCGCATGCTCTCCGAGGAGCACGGCAGCAAGGGGCTCTGGCCGGCGGAGAGGGAAGGGCTCTTTTATGTCTTCCACGGTTTGCCGATGATTGAAACCGCCGACACCGGTAGCCTGCCGCCGCACCGCTACCAGCTCTCCAAGATCGACCGGGACTGCCGCGTGACGAGAACGGTTGACGTCGCTGACCGACTCCGCAGTGTTTGGCTAAGCGACTACGATGGCGACGACTGCCGCGATGTCTATACTCTCTCACATAATGGCATTGTCCGGATTTTCGACACCAGTCTCACCCTTCTGGCAATGTCACAGGAAACAAATCTGGGCATCTTTATCGACACGGTTCGCCTGACGGGTCTGCGTCGACCGGCCTTCCTGTTCACCAGCGGTGACGGCGTCGATTTGTACTCTCATGATTTCAAACGGTTGGGCAACTTCCCCAAGAATGCGGGCCATTATCATCCGTTGGCCTTTGATGCCGATGGCAACGTAACTCACCTTGTCCTCAGCGCGGGCAATCATCACAGTGTAGTCCAGACGTCGCGCCAGGGCTTTCTGGAGCTGGCGCGTTTTCTGTTTTGGGAGTTACAGTTTCACATTCTCGTGGCCTTGGCCATTTTGGCCTTGTTGCTCGTTATTGTCAACTCTTTCCGACAGCGGGCATCCCGGCGACTGGCTGCCAGCGAGGAGAAGCTACGCACGCTACTCGAGACTGTCCCCGATTACATCGTGACCCTTAAACCGGACGGCACCCTTGAGTATATCAACCGACCCGGACAGGGCTTCGAACTCGGTAAGGTCATCGAAAGCAAAGCCTTTGACTATATCGTTCCGGAGGACCGCAAGAGATTTAAATCCGCTCTGGAAAGTGTGGTCACATCGGGCAAAGAGACCTCTCTCGAGGTCCGGGCGTTTTTCCCTGAGAACAGGACCGTCTGGCTCGCTCTGCGTATGTGCCCATCCATCCGCGGTGGCAAGGTACAACGGGTTATAGTCGTGGCGACCGACCTCACCGATCTTAGAGAACATGAAAAGGCCCTCCGTGAGAGCGAGGAGAAGTATCGCATCCTGGTAGAAGGCGCCGCCGAATTCATCTTCGCCATCAGCCGCGACGGAACCATCCTTTTTTTGAACAACATCGCCGCGCAGAGATTGGGTGGTAGTCCCGACGATTTTATCGGCTCGAATATGCGGTCTGTCTTCCCTCCGGACGTCACGGCCCAGCATCTTGCCGACATCGAAGATGTATTTGCCACCGGTGAGGGGCGGATCGTCGAAACGGAGACCGTCCTCTTAGGCCAAAGGTATGTCGAACAAGCTACGCTTCAACCCGTAAGAGGCCCGTCCGGAGAGGTTATCTACGTTATGGGTGTGGCGCGTGACCTGACCGGGCACGTGGAAATGAAACAGCAGCTCGCCTCTGAACGCGATTTTGTCCGCTCCCTTCTCGAGACCGCCAACAGCCTCATTCTCTGCCTGGACAGCCAGGCCCGAATCACGATCTTCAACCGTGAATGTGAACGGGTCACCGGCTACGACCGTAGCGAGGTTATCGGCAAATCCTGGCCGGATATTTTCCTCCCCAAAGACCACCACCACCACACCCTCGACAGTTTTGCCGACTGGGTGAGGGCGCACCCCTCTGACAGGTATGAAGGACCTCTCATCACCAAAACAGGTAAGGTTAGAACAATCCTGTGGTCCAACTCCGCCATCCTGCCGGCCGAGTCCGACGAAATTACAGCCATCGCCATCGGGCAGGATATCACCGTCCGCAAGGTAGCCGAAAGGGCGCTTCAGGAGAGTGAGAGGAGGTTTCGGGAGTTGGCCGATTTATTGCCCCAGACCATCTTCGAAACCGACCTGTCCGGCCGCGTCACGTTCTGCAACCGACAGGGCATGGAGTCTTTTGGCTTTACTGAGCAGGAGATGGAGCAGGGCATCCACGTCGACGAGGTCTTTGGCCCTGACGATCAGGAGCGAGCCAGGAGCAATTTCCAGAAGCGTCTTAGAGGTGAACCGCTCGAAGGCCAGGAGTATAACGTCAAGAGAAGAAACGGCAGCACCTTCAACGTCATTGTCTACTCCAACCGGGTCGTTTGCGATGACAAGACCGTTGGCTTAAGAGGTGTTCTATTTGATATCACCGAGCGCAAGAAGACCGAGGATGCCCTCAAAGAGAGTGAACGTCGTTATGCCCTGGCGACGATGGCGGCCAGGGTCGGGGTGTGGGACTGGAACGTGCAAACCGGTAAATTTTACATTGATCCGAGTCTAAAGGCCAACCTGGGCTACCAGGATCACGAAATCCCCAACGACCCGGAGGCGTGGGCCCGCCTTGGCCATCCCGACGATCGTGAGGAGACTTCGTCAACGGCTCAGGCGCACATCGCCAACGGCACACCCGAGTTTGACTACACTCACCGTATGATTCACAAGGACGGTTCCATCCGCTGGCTCCTGATACGCGGCAAGTGCATTTGCGGCGCCGATGGAAAAGTAGTCCGAATGCTCGGCACCGGTACTGATATCACCGACCTCAAAGAAGGCGAGGAAGCCGTCAAAGAGGCGGAAGCACGCTTTGTCCAGGCGCTGGGCAACTCCCGCGATGTGCTGTATCGGCTCAATCTCGAGACGCGCAC
>CBFCYQ010000112.1:0-9262 GCA_965602205.1 uncultured bacterium
GAAATTACTTCAGGTTTTCTTTTACCCAGTTCTCCAGCCCGCCGGCTACCACCAGCTCCTGCGCGGCGACGCCCACCGCACTGATTTCATACGTTTTGTCGCCGAATGAAACCGTCGAGCCGGTAAAATCAATCGTGGCCGTGCCGCCGGTCCGGACAGTCAGTTTCTCGGTGCCGAATCGTTCTTTCAAATTGCGCACCAGGTCCGGTGCTTCGATGGCCAGGAAACCGTTATTGAGAGCGTTGCGTTTATAGGTTTCGCTGAACGACCCGGCCAGCACCAGCCGCACCCCGCGATACTTGAGCGCCGTGGCGGCCTGCTCCCGTGAGGAGCCGGTGCCAAAATTGAACCCGCCGACCAGGACATCGCCCTTCTTGACCAGCTTGCCAAACGCCGGGTCATAGTTCTCCATCACCACCGCCGCCTGCTGCTCGGGCGTGAAGTCATCGATGTATGTATACTTGCCGGGGTAGATGCCGTCGGTGTTGAGATTGTCCTGCGGGCAGAATATTAATTTACCCTCGATTGTTTCCGGAAAGCCGTCGATGATGCTGACACCGCCCGCCACCGCGTCCGGTTTCTTGTTGATGCGAATTTCGCCGCGTATCTCGACACTGGCGATGTCATCGGGCATGTCGATGTAGCCAGCGATGGCCGAGGCTGCGACTACCTGCGGCGAGCCCAGGTAAGCCTCGGCGCTTCGTGAACCCATGCGTCCTTTGAAATTGCGGTTGGTGGCCGAAATGCCGACCTCGCCGTCCTCCAGGAGGCCCTTGCCCAGCCCGATGCACGGCCCGCACCCCGGCGGCAGCTCTATCGCCCCGGCCTCGAGTAGCGTCTGCCAGTCGCCGCGCCTTTCGCTTTCCTTCCGGACCTCACTCGATGCCGCCGCGACATAAAATTCCACACCCGGAGCGACTTTCCTGCCTTTCACCACGGTCGCCGCCGCCGCCAGGTCCTCGACGCGGCTGTTCACGCACGAGACCAGGTAGGCCTTGTTGATCTTCAGCTTCTTCGTGCGCATATCCGCAACGGACGTCATCACCTTGACATGATTGGGTCCGGATACATGTGGGCTGACACTGCCCATGTCGAGGGTCAGCGCCTTGCTGTAAAAGGCGCCATCATCCGGGCGCGGGACGTCTTTCCTGAGCTTCTCGAGACGGTCTTTGTTCAGGCGGGGGTGCCGGCCCTTGGCGTCGGCATCCGAGGGGACACCTTCGGGCCCTCTTTTGCCGACCAGCGCGATGCGGGCCTCCAGCCAGGCGAGGGTCACCTCGTCGACCGGAAACAGTCCCACCAGCGCTCCCCACTCGGTCGTCATATTGGCAATCGCCAGCCGGTCGTCAATCGACAGTCCGGCCACGCCGTCACCGGTAAATTCGATGGCGTGATTGAGGACTTCGTCCTTGTTAAAAAAGCCACAGAGGGTGACGATGACATCTTTGCCCGTCACGCCGGGACGAAGCCGCCCGGTCAGTTTCACTTGCGCCACCGGCGGCACCTGCCACCAGGTTCGTCCGGTGGCCCAGATGGCAGCGGCATCGGTGCGCACAATCGGTGTGCCCAGACACCCCAGGCCGCCGTACATATTGGAGTGGCTGTCGGAGGCCACCATCATCGTACCCGGCCAGGCGTAGCCCTCCTCGCACATAATCTGGTGACCGATTCCGCGACCGGCGGGGTAGAAGTCGACGCCCATCTGCTCGGCGAAGACCTTGATCTTACCGTACTTGGCCAGGTTGGCCTCGGACGTGTCCTGGACGTTATGGTCGAGAGTATACACTACCTGTCGGGGGTTGGCGATAGCGGTAGCGCCGATGGCCCGGAACTTGGGGATGACCGCCCCCGTGTTATCGTGCGTCATGACATGGGCCGGCTGTATGGAAATGTAGTCACCGCTTCGCACCGTGTGGCCGTCAGCCAAACCAACGGCATAACGCTGGGCGATTTTTTCGACGAGGTTTTGTGCTTTCAGACTCACCTGGTCGTCCTTTCAATTGGTAGATTGCGATGGTTCCGCAGGAAATTTCTATTTGACCAGTTCAAAATCAATGAAATCAGCGTGATGAAAGATGATGCTCTCGGGCAGGCGCTTTTCGCCTTCGCCTTCCTTCGAGTGAGTCGCGATCACGTGCATCACCTCCGAGGGCAAGCCGTGCTTGAAAGCCAGGCCCACGCCGCTGAAGGGATGGCGGATATGCTTGCCGTAATCGGATTTTACCGGTTTGCCATCAATGATTTCAAACTCCAGCAGTTTGCCGACATCGGCCAGAAGAGCCCCGGCAATCAAATAGTCGCGGTTGACCGGTGTTTTCTTCCCACCGTGAATCTCATCCAGGACTTGATCGCACGCAATACACATTCGGCAGACGGCCCGCACGTGGTCAATGAAAGTAATCTTCACGTCGGCGGCCAGAAGAGTGAACGGAATGTTCCGTAGCAACTGTTCCGTCCATCCGCGAAACTCAATTGCTTCCTCCCAGCAGGCAACCACCTGAGCGGCCAGTTTGCCATCCTTGATCTGTTCAATTTCCGGAAGCAGGCGCACAACCAGATTTTTCATCTTACCCATATCCTCATTTTTCGAGATTCATTGTCTGGCTAATGATATGAAAACCCCGGTAAATTGCCAGCCCTTTTCTCCGCAGCAGAAAGCCCTGGGCCATGCTTTGAGAAAGTCCCCATGCGGGTCTCGGAGGGCCTTTGCTAAGACTACGACGGACAAACAACTGCTGACCTCCGGAGAACTGCCGTACTTAACCGGGCCGCGGGCGTCAGACGATTGGCCGGAAGCCGCGATCTCAACAAGCCTGCCGCGACGTAGCCCTTTTGTCACAGAATTGTCATTTTTTGCTTGACATGATCAGCCGCAGAAAGTTAGTTAACGCTAACTACGAGGCAAATGATGTCTAGCGCACAGTTCGACAGACGAGGCCAGATTCTCGAAAAGGCGACAGCACTCTTCAGCAAAGAGGGCTATGATAAAGTGACGATTCGATCTTTGGCGGCAGCCTGTGGCATCAGCGAGCCGGCCCTCTACCGACATTTTACATCCAAAGACGAACTCTACAGCGCCGTTCTGGATTCTATCGAGGCCAAACTGAGTCACCAGGACACCTTCGAAAAGCTGAAAGACGAGGAGGATATTGAAAAGCTCCTGAAGGGACTGGCTCGTCATATCCTCGATTTTTTCACGAAACACGAGGACCTGTACCGTCTTCTGCTTTATTCCACCCTGCGGGAGCACGACCGGGCAAAAAAGGTGCATCGGGCCATCCGCGGGGCTTATATACGCTTCTTGATGGACCGGCTCGACCACCTGTACGGCAAGGAGCTTATCGTGAAGAAAAACAACGAAATGACGGCCCGCTGCTTTATCGGTATGATCTTCGATTGTGCCCTGGGCAAGACTTTATGGCGGGGATTCCAGGGGCGCGTTTTCAAGCCGGAGGAAATCATTGCGAACAATGTGCCTATCTACATTCGGGGGCTGAAAAAATGACAGCAGCATTGAAAAGCGCTAAAGCCAATAAAAACTCACGTATTGTTAACATATTTTGCAGCGGAGGTATTATGTCGCATTACAGAAAGGACGGTCCCGTGACGGGTCTGCCTGCGGTGATTCTTTTGCTGGCCCTGTCGGCGGTCCTGATGTTGCCGTCCGCCTTGTCCGCGACTGATTGGGAAGTGTGTGCCGACTGCCATGACGAAGTCGCCACCGCTTTTGCGGAGACGCCTCACGGCGTCTACTTCAGTGGCAGTGCGGCCCTGTCCGACCAGGGTTGCGTGGCCTGCCATGGCTCGGGAGCCGCCCATGTCGCCGAGGGAGGCGATCCCGACCTGATTCTCAACCCGGGCCGCCATGACCAGTTCGGCGAACGGCACGGCTATGCCGGGGCAACTGAGACCTGCCTGAACTGTCACAACGACCACAGCTTCGACGATTGGCCCTTCTCCGATCACAGTACCGCCGGTATCACGTGCTCGGATTGTCATATCGTGCACGGTACCTATGAGCAGTCGAAGAAAAAGGCCGCCCCGGAGCTCTGCTATGACTGCCACGGCGATGTTCGGGCCGCCGGCTACATGCCCTCGCACCACCCCATCGCCGAGGGAAAAATGGAGTGCATGGATTGCCACGCTGTCCACGGCGGGCAAGTCAGCCTGACCATGGAAAACACCGGGCGCGAACTCTGTTTCAGTTGTCACAGCGAGATTGAAGGGCCCTTCGTCTACGAGCACGCTCCCGTGGAAGAGGATTGCATGATCTGTCACACGCCCCACGGTTCGGTCGCCGACAACCTTCTCAAGCAGAGCGAGCCGGCCCTGTGCCTGAACTGTCACCAGATGCATTTCCATACTTCTGGAATCGGTGAAGCAGGGGAGTTTACGCCCCCGTTCACGCCGGGGGGATCCGATCGCACCAGTATGTCGTCGGCGGACGCCTGGAAAGTGGGGATGCTGACCAAGTGTACACAGTGCCATACTCCCATACACGGCTCCGACCTGCCCTCGCAGACAATTCCAACCGGCGGCAACGCCCTGACAAGATAGGAGAGAACGATGCGAAATCTGATATTTGTATTCTGTCTTGGTCTGGCCTATCTCCTGTTGCCGGTCTTCATCGTCGCCCAGGAGAGTGGCGCCGAGACTGAGAGTTACTCACTCTGGATAGGCGGTCATTACACCGATTTCAAAGATGGCGAATACGCCAAGAAAGCCGGCGAGTATAATCTCGGTGCTGATGAGTTCCTTCCCGAGTTCAGAATTAATTATCTCTCCCGGACAGCCAACAGCTTCTATTCGTTAGACGGTCACTACTATGATGACAAGAACATCATGGGGGCTGTCAAATCCGTCGTAGGCGATCAGTTCAAGGGAGAGTTCTACTATCGGTCCCTGGTGGCCCAGAAGGGGCGGGACCTGCTGGAGAATCTTTCGGCCAAAAAAGGCCCCAAGATGCTCACACACGAGATGCTGGATACCGATTCCGATTACTATACCCACCGCCACGAGATATCCGGCAAGGTCGATTATTTGGTGTCGCGCAAAAACAACGTGCGTCTCCTGGTGGCCCATCGCTCCATCATCCGCAAGGGAAGCGAGCAGAAGATAGCCTCTAACCACTGTTTCAGCTGCCACCAGACCTCGCGGTCGGCGGCGGTCGACAAGCGCACCCACCAGTTTGAGGCCGGTCTCTCGGCGAACGCCGCAGAAACCGATTTAGGCTACATCTTTGGTTATCGCCATTTCGAATCCAAAGCCCCTGAACCGGCTTTCTATTATGACAACGCTCAGCATCCCACAATGGGACACCTCCAGGACGATTTTGGCTCCCGCCTTATCTACGAAGATGCCGTCGCCACCTACGGCGTTTATCCCACGGTGGAAAAGACCTCCCACAAGGTGCGGATGAAACGAGATGTCGGCAAAGGCAGCCTGGCCGGTGCCGTCAGCTACAGCCGGGCCAAAAACAAAAAGAGCGACCTGACCCACGATGCCTGGAGCGGTACTGTGAGCTACAAAATGCCCCTGTCAACACGGATGATTTTCGTAGCCAGGGGGTACGGCCTGGCTCTGGACGCGGATGAAGTGGCAATCGACTTGCCGACGCACCGAGAGGGTGTGCCCGGACCTGTGACATCCTTTGATTACACCCGGTACTCCGCCCTGAAACGCTCCCAGCAGAAGGTGACGGCGGAGTTAATATCCCGACTCACGCCCAAGGCTACGGTTTCAGTGCTGCTCGGCTACAATCGCATCGACCGCGATTTTTATCCGGTGATGGACGGTTCGGCCGGCCTTGAGACCAAGCAGTTCATCGGCCAGGCCAAGCTGCGCTGGCGGAAAGGGCTGAAGTACAGCAGTAACGTGAAATATCGCTTCGAGAAGACGTCGGATCCGTTTACCTCGGGACGCGGCTTGTTCGAATCCCGCGGCCGGGGAGTGATTCTTCCTTTGGGTCCGGCCGAATCCGGCTATCCTGCCTGGGTCTTCTATTTCCAGCGCGAAGGATTGCGTTACCAGAATATTACGACGGTTCCGACCGACTATCACCGGATCGAATGGTCCTCCACCTGGCGACCCACGAACAAGTACACCGTCAACCTGGGCCTGAAAGCTACCTTTGACAAAAACAACGACCTCGACTCACTGGATGTAAAGCACACCGCGCTGCAACCCAACATCGCTCTTAACCTCATGCCCAACAACCAGGTGACACTCACCGCCGGATACACCTATAATTATGACAAGTCGCGAGGGCCGGTAGCGGTGCCACTCTTCGACGGCTGAGGGGGCCACCTGAGTATCGACGCCGGTGGCGCCGACAGTATTTTGCATTTTGGCTCCCTTTATACGATGAGCGACTACGAAACCAAAGCCCACAATGTCTATTTCTCAGCCAATTACATGCCGACTCAGAAACTGCGCGTTTTCGCAACCGTCAACTACAACCTCTCCGAGGCAGGCTATAAAGATGTAATAATGCCCGACAGCGCGGCTATCTCCGCGCTGATTCCCGACGCCTTCTTTGGCGGGCACGATTGGAATTACAGTGCTATGACCGATTACTCCGATCTTGAGTATCAGTTCCTCCGACTCTCGGTGGGTGGCGAATACAAACTGGCCCCCACAGTTACTCTTACGGCCGATGCTGATTTCGCAGACCTAAAGGACAAGGGTATATATGTTTATGGAGATGAGACCGGATCGTTCTTTATGCTGCGCTCGGGGGTTAAGATAGACTTCTAATGTAGCCTCGTACGTTTTTTCTTGTGCTGCGGATATTGTGCCGTCTTCTTTACTGAAGACGGCACATTTGATATAATCAAAACACCAAAGCTTGTGAAAAAAAGTACTTGCCATTATGGGTAAATTAGATTATACTAGTCGACAAAGTCGGCATTATTCAACAAGATTGGGGCTATATTCGGTATCTCACCGGCTGATTTGCAGATGAATGAAAAAGGCTCGAAAGTGAATGACGTCAAAACTAGAAGAACTTTGTATCGGCACCCGCTGGCGGCTGTCGGCGGAGCGCTGTTCCTGGTCGGTGGCTTTCTGTTTCTGGTGCTGCTTCTCTTTGATATCACGGCCGGAGCCGATAACCCGTATCGCTCTTTGGTCACGTTCGTCATCGCCCCGGCCATAATCGCGCTCGGGTTTGGGCTTTTTTTGCTTTCCGTCTGGATACAGGTTCGGTCCGCTCGCAAGCGCGGTGAAAAAGTCCGCTTCAATTTGACTATCGACCCCTCCGATCCCGCCTACCTGAAAAACCTCTGGATTTTTCTGGTTACCACGGCGGTCTTGTTGGTGGTTGTCGTTTACAGTGGAACGAAGGCGTACGAGGCGACCGATTCGGTGGCTTTTTGCGGAGAGACCTGTCACGTGGTTATGGAACCTCAGAATGTGACGTACCACAACTCACCCCACGCCCGTGTCCCGTGTGTCGAGTGTCACATCGGTCCCGGGGCATCCTTCTGGGTGAAGGCCAAATTCGACGGTATCCGGCAGTTGTTCGCCACGGCGCTGAACACTTATACGCGTCCCATTGAGACGCCGGTCGAAAACCTGCGTCCCGCCCAGGAGACCTGCGAAGGCTGCCACTGGCCGCGCCAGTTCTACGGCGAAAAAATGGTGACCCACACTTACTATCGCACCGACGAAGAGAACTCTCCCTGGACTATCAGTCTCCTGGTGAAAATCGGCGGCGGTAACCCGCGCACCGGCAAGCTGGAGGGAATCCACTGGCATATGCTGGGCGCCAACACCGTCGAGTATATCGCCAGCGACCGCAAGCGGCAGGAAATTCCGTGGGTGCGACTTATCTCCTCAGACGGGGACACCGTCATCTACACCGATCCGGAAGCTGATATTCCGGATACCACAGACACCCACGTGGAGATTCGCCGGTTCGACTGCATGGATTGCCACAACCGGCCTAGCCACAGCTTTCTGCCTCCGGCCAAGGCCCTCAACCTGGCCCTGTCCACCAGGGCTATATCACCGGCGCTGCCCATGATACGCCAGACCGCCCTGGATCTGCTCAATGCCGAATACACTGACCGCCAGGAGGCCAACCGTACCATCGTCAACGAGCTCGTCGCGTACTATCAGCAAGAGTACCCGGACCTCGCCAATGACATGGGCGATGAGATATCCCGGGCCGCCGAAGCCCTCGTCAAGATTTACAATGAAAACTTCTTCCCCGAGATGAACACCGATTACCGGGCACGAGAGAACAACCTCAGCCACTTTGTCAACGACGGCTGTTTCCGGTGTCACGACGGTGTGATGCAGAACGAAGACGGCGAAACCATTGCCGATGACTGCAATACCTGCCACCACATTGTCGCGCAAGGTCCATCGGAGATGGCTACCGAATTGGAGAGCGATCTGGCGGGTCTCGGGTTCACGCATCCCGAAGACATCGAAGAGGCCTGGACGGAAATGAAATGCACCGAGTGCCACACACCCGAGTCGGGTTATTGAGATCGGGAGATGAATTCATGACCACCGGGAGAGTAAAAAGCGAGTATATGCGACAGCCGGGCCGCCTCATTTTCGGTTTGGTTCTCTTCGCAGTATTAGTTGTCTTCTTCGTCCCGTCCGCAGCCACAGACAAGGAGAAGTGCCTCATTTGTCACTCGGCCGGGGCCACCCGGGGGCAGGCGCCGGGAGTTGACACAACTGCCCTAACGTTCTCGGTACACAGCTCTCTGGGTTGTCTTGACTGCCACCAGGTCGATGTTGGCCGATCTCACAAGGGGCAGCGCGGAGTAGGCTGCGGCAAGTGCCACCCTGAAGCGATAGCAGGCTATAATGTTTCGCCCCACATCAAAGGGCGCGACCTCGATCCCGAAAATGCACCCAACTGCGCCACCTGCCACGGCAGTCACGGAATCCCGGCTGTCGATGACCCTGCCGCCCCGACCAACCACAAAAATTCGGTGGCGGTGTGCACGCAGTGCCACGAAGACGAGCACCTGAAAGAAAAATTCGACATGATTCCCGACCCGGATATGATCCGGGCTTATGAGTCCTCAATTCACGGCATGGCTCTGCTGGCCGGAGAGGATATGCGGGCGCCCTCGTGCGTGGACTGTCACGGCAGCCATTCTTTTAAGGCGTCTGATGACCCCGACAGTCCCGTTTTCAAATCACATATCGCGGAAACCTGCGGCCGGTGTCATGCGCAAATAGCCGCTGAGTATACCGAATCCGTGCACGGCAGCATGTTGTCCAAAGGCATCCTGGA
>CBFCYQ010000113.1:0-9098 GCA_965602205.1 uncultured bacterium
ACCGAGCCCGCATGAAGATAAAGGAAGTTGTCGGTCGCGGCAAGGGCGTCCTTTTTGTGGGCACCAAGAAACAGGCCAAGACCGTTATCGAGGAGGAAGTGATTCGTTGCGACGGCTTTTACGTCACCGAGCGCTGGCTGGGCGGCATGCTGACCAACTTCCATACCATCAAGCAATCAATCAAAAAGCTCAAGGATATCGAGCGCATGGCCGAGGACGGCACCCTGACGAAGTTCACCAAGAAGGAACGGGCGGGAATCGAGCACGACGCCGGAAAACTCGAGAAGGTCCTTGGCGGCATCAAGGAGATGAATTATCTTCCAGGCCTGGTCGTGGTTGTGGACGCCAAGAAGGAGAAGATCGCGGTGGCGGAAGCCTCCAAGCTCGGCATCCCGATCATCGCTATCCTTGACACCAACGCCGACCCCGACCCGATCGATTTTCCGATTGCGGGTAATGACGACGCCATAAAGTCGATCCGGATTTTGATGAAGCAACTGGTCGACGCGGCGGTGGAGGCCAAAAGAGGCGTCACCCAGGGCATGATTGAAGCGGCTGTCGATCAAGACCGTCAGGTTAAGACGACCACTTACACAGCGGATACAGACAAGACTAAAAGAGATATTAAGCGTTAAGAGGATACAGCTCCATGCAGATAACAGCGAAGATGGTCAAAGAGCTTCGGGACAAAACCGGGGCGGGGATGATGGACTGCAAAAGGGCTCTGACGGAGGCCGAGGGTGATTTTGACAAAGCAGTCGATAACCTTCGGAAAAAGGGCATCGCCAAAGCGGCGGCGCGGGCCGGCCGGGCGACCGGGGAAGGAATTATAGCGACCTACGTTCACGCCGGGGATAAGCTGGGTGTGATGGTGGAAATCAACTGCGAGACCGATTTCGTGGCTCGCACGGATCAGTTTAAGGCTTTCGGCAAAGACGTGGCCATGCATATCGCGGCGTCGGCTCCCCTTTGCGTGGACCGCGAAATGGTTGACTCCGCTCTTCTGGAAAAGGAGAGGGAAATCTACCGGGAGCAGGCCGTCAAAGAGGGCAAGCCGGAAAAGATTCTTGATAAAATAGTCGAAGGCCGGGTCGAGAAATATTATTCAGAAGTGGTGCTTTTGGAGCAGCCGTTCGTCAAAGACAGCGACAAGTCGGTCGGTGATTTCTTGAAAGAGATAATCGGCGCCCTTGGTGAAAACATCATCATCAAACGGTTCGCTCGTTTCAGACTAGGTGAATGACATGGAATCCGACTTACCGTCGCCCGTCTTCAAAAGGGTTATCTTGAAACTCTCCGGTGAGGCCCTCGTGGGTTCCGGGGAGTTCGGTATCGACCCCGCGACGGTCCAGTCTATTTGCCGACAAATCAAGGACATAAAAGAACTCGGCGTTGAAATCGGCGTCGTGGTGGGCGGCGGCAACATCTATCGCGGGCTGAGAGCCTCCAAAGAAGGGGTGGACCGGGTCACCGGGGACAACATGGGGATGCTGGCCACCGTCATAAACGCCCTGTCGATGATGGATACCCTGGAGCGGATGGGTATTTTTACTCGCGTGATGTCGGCCGTGGAAATCGCCGCGCTCGCCGAGCCGTACATACGCCGCCGCGCGGTGCGACATATGGAGAAGGGCCGGGTGGTGATTTTCGCAGCCGGTACCGGCAGTCCCTATTTCAGCACCGACACCGCCGCTTCCCTGCGGGCGATGGAGGTTGGCGCCGAAGTGTTGGTCAAGGCCACCAATGTGGATGGCGTGTACTCGGCTGACCCCAAGGAAGATGCCGAGGCTGTCTTTTTTCCAAGGTTGAGTTATATGGATGTTTTGACCCGGGAACTCCGGGTGATGGATCTCACGGCAATATCGCTATTGAAGGATAATCAGATTCCGGTGCGGGTGGTGAACCTCACGAAATCCGGAAACCTGATGAAGGTGATTCTCGGTGAGGATGTAGGCACGTTGATTTCGTGAGAATGTTGTAGATAGAGGAGGTTGTTAATGTTGGAGGCAGTCTACAAGGAAATCAGGGAGCACATGCACAAGAGCGTGGAGGCCGTTTCGCGGGAATTCGCGGCCGTACGCACCGGTAAGGCCTCGATACATCTGCTTGATACGATTAGAGTGGAGGCCTACGAGACCATGATGCCTCTTAATCAACTGGCTACGGTGACGGCGCCCGAATCGCGCCTGCTGGCGATACAGGTCTTCGATAAGTCCACCGTGGGTCATGTCGTCAAGGCCATTCAGGTAGCCGACCTGGGGTTGAACCCGGCAGTCGACGGCCAGATGATTCGTATCCCGATTCCGCCGCTGACCGAAGAACGGCGCAGAGAACTGGTCAAGCACTGCAAGCAGATAACCGAGGACGGCCGGGTGGCGGCGCGCAATATTCGTCGCGAGGCCAACGAGCGGCTCAAGAAGATGCAGAAGGACAAGAAGATTTCTGAAGACCAGGAGGCCGATGGTCACGACGAGGTGCAGAAGATCACCGACGAGGCCATCAAGGAGATGGAGAACCTCCTGGCGGCGAAGGAAAAAGAGGTAATGGAAATCTGACTGGGAGCCGGCATATCGCCGGCTGTTTCCGTCCGATTGGTGCGATATGACCCGGCCTTGCGACCGGGTTTTTTTATTGGTGTGCGTCGACTCGGGGCGGATGTGTCGGGTAAAGGCTAATGTCGACGGTCAGATCGTTGGAGGCCCCGACGCGGTCCTGTGACCGCCACTAAAGGGTGGCTCATAAAGGATGCTGTCACAGTCTCGCGCGGATGGGTGCCGCTCAGCCGGGGTAGTTGCCATCGATGTAGGCTTTCAGGTAGCGGTTCTCGATTTCCATATCCTTCATCTGGGATTTAACGACATCGCCGATGGAAATCAGACCGACGAGCTTTTCGCGCTCGACAATGGGCACGTGACGGATACGATTCTCGGTCATGAGTCCGGAAATGTAGTTGATATCGTCCTCGGACAGGCCCACGATAAGCTCGGTGGTCATCAACTCGCCTACGGTGTGTTTTTGGAAGTCGTCAAGGCCGTGGTAGATCGCTTTGAAAATATCCTTGTCGCTGACAATACCGACGAGTTGCTGCGCCTCATCGAGTATAACCAGACAGCTGATCTTATGGTCAATCAGTATTCGCATAGCCTCGACCAGCCTGGTTGCCGGTCGGACGGCGATTACTTCACGGCCTTTCTTTTCGAGAACTTCTCGCACCAGCATATTGTGACTCCCTTGTAAGGGTTGGTTTACTCACTATTTTTATGTGCGGTCAGGCTGTGTCTCAGAAGCGAATTCTTGACCGAAATGCCCGGTTGGATTCGTATCTTATTAATAGTATATTTGCAGCGGATATGTCAATCAAAAAATGTGACAGATTTTGTCGGCTATCCCTGGTAGCGCTGTTGGTGATTCCCATCTCCGCAACGGACGTTATTTCGGGTGCTGATCCGGTTTTGGATTTTTACCTTGATCGGGCCGGGGCGGTGTTCGCCAGCCGCGATCCGGTGCAGACCGGCGTGACTTATTCCTTCACAGCTACGTCCTACTATAAAAACGTCAATTCTGACGGGGGCGTTGGGAAAATCGATTCGGCGGCAGTTACATATTATTTCAGTTTCGGTCAGTTGGATTCCCAGAAGACGGTCTACGAGACCGCCGACAGGTTCCAGGCGGTGGACTTCTCCGTTCCCAACGTTTTCCGGGGCGACTATCAGTTCAATTTCTTTCCCAACGATACCGGCGGACCCGAGTTGACGATAGGCTTTGATTCTGATTCGGCTGAAAACCCGGCGCCGGTGGGACTGGCCGTAATCGACCGGGAGCGGTATACCCTGCGACAGTTGCTGCTCTACTATCCACACCAGAAGGGTCATCGCCGCTATTCACGTTCGCTGCGATTTGTGGACTTTGAGGGGAGGGTTTTCCCCGATTCGATGGCGGTGGTGGGTGCCAAGTACGGCGTGTTTTCCACCGACCACTACCGGCTCGAGACCAGAGTCGAGGATTTCCAGATTCAGCGCCGGTAACGGCCCGTCTGATTCATGCGGCGGTCCGTCCGGGGCACCCGGCAGCTAACAGCATCGGCGACAAGGACCTGCCTATTAGAACTTGCCAACACTGACGGGGCAGTATAACTTTCTATTTATGACGGAAGAGTTGGATCAATTCAAAAAAGGTATCTGTTCCCGGACCGAACTCATCCCGGCCCACATCGCCATTATTATGGACGGTAACGGTCGTTGGGCGGCGCAGCGGCACAGGCCGCGAACATTCGGGCACGAGGCGGGCGTCAGAGCCGTAAAGGAAGTGGTTAAAGCGGCTTCGGAGATAGGCATCAAGTACCTGACGCTATATACGTTTTCATCCGAGAACTGGAAACGGCCGCGCAGAGAGGTGGCGGCGCTGATGTCGCTTTTGACCCGGACCACCCGCAGAGAGCTCGAGGAACTGATCAAAAACGATGTCAAACTGATCACGACCGGTCGCGTCGACGGGCTTTCGACGAGCCGCCGAAAGGTTCTGGCCAATGCCGCCGAAAAGACGCGGGATAACAAGGGCCTGGTATTGAACCTGGCCCTGAATTACGGGGGCCGCAAGGAGATTCTGGATGCCGTGAAGGGGATCGCCAACGCCACCAAGGCCGGCCTGATGGATATTTCCGATATCAATGAAGAACTGTTTTCGGACTTTCTGTATACGGCCGACATTCCCGATCCCGACCTTCTCATCCGCACTTCCGGGGAGATGCGCATCTCCAATTTTCTTTTGTGGCAGACGAGTTACACGGAGCTGTATATAATCGACACCCTGTGGCCGGATTTCGGCAGGCGGGAGTTGTTTGAGGCCGTGGCCGACTACCAGCGGCGCGAGCGGCGATTCGGAAAGATCAGCAAGCAAAGGAAGAAATGAGCAAAAACCTCATGGCCCGCATCGCCGTGGCAATCGTGGCCATCCCGATTATTCTCTGGATATGTTACCGGGGCGGAACCTGGCTGTTTGGCATGGTTCTGCTTTTTGCCCTTGTGGGCGCAGTCGAGTTCCTCATCAACGAAAGTCTCAGGCCGCGTGGTGTACTCTTCTGGCTGGGCCTGTCGGGAGTCGTCCTTCTTCTCGCCACCCGCTACAATCCGACCTCCGGAGCGGCGGGGATTCTGCGCGACGACACCCTCCTGGTGATGGTCGGTCTTTTCCTGGTCACGGGGATGATCCTGGCCACCGGGCGCCTCTCTCCGTCGGAGTTGTTCAGGCGGCACGGACGGCTCATGTGGGGAATGCTTTACATCGGCTTGTTGTACCCCTACGTGTATCTTGTCGGCACGGAGTTTGACCGCCCGGCTGCGAATTTTGCCGGTGGCGATCTGCTTTTATTCCTGTTCGGATTGCTCTGGGTCGGTGACACGGCCGCCATGGGCACCGGCAAATGGCTGGGCAGGCGCCAGCTGGCGCCGTCGGTGTCACCCAACAAGACGATCGCGGGATTTATCGGCGGGCTGGTGGGGGCCGTGGCCATAGGGGTTCTCATGCATTTCTGGAGGCTGCCGCAACTGGCTTTTGTTCATTTACTGGTGCTGGCGCTGGGTTGCTCCGTTTTCGGTCAACTGGGAGACCTGGTCGAATCGATGTGGAAGCGCTCACTGCAGATCAAGGATTCCTCGGCGATAATTCCGGGGCACGGGGGCGTTCTTGACCGTTTCGACTCGCTTTTGTTCGCGGCCCCGTTCATGTACTACTATCTGAGGATAGTAGTGCTGTGAAGGTCGCGGATTTCTTTTTTGCGGCGCGGCCGCTGTTGCATCTGCCAATCTGGTCGATTTATCTGTGCTCGCTCCATTACCATTTGAACTTGAGCGGCGGCTTGTTTGAGTGGACTGATGTGGGGATGATGGCCTGCCTGAGTTTGATGGTGTCCGGCGCCTATTTTCTGAATCAAATATACGATTTCGAGGGCGACGGCATCAACCGCAAGCTGGGCTTTCTGCAAAAGGGTCTCATCAGCAGGCGACAGATGCAGATCGCGTACATTGCGGTATCGCTTCCGGCGCTGGCCTTGTCCTGGCTGTTTTCGCCGTTTGCCCTGGTGATGTTCGGGCAATTCTTCCTGCTCGGGTTTCTGTATTCGGCGGCGCCATTTCGTCTTAAGGACAGACCAATCTGGGGGTTGCTGGTGAATGCATACAGTTTCGGCTGGCTGGTGGCGCTGATGGTGATGCCGGAAATGAACGCGCACAACGCCGGGTTGCTGGGCTGGGACAATCCCTTCTATTTCTTTTTCGCGGTCGCGGCGGTACATATTCTGACAACCATCCCGGATCGCAAAGGTGACCTGGCCGCCGGGAAAATGACCATCGCGGTGTGGCTGGCACCCGTGACGGCCAGACTTTTGGCTTTCGTTTTACTGCTTGTTTCGGCCTTCGTAGCCTGGAGAAGCGGCCACACGCTGTTGATAATAACCTCGCTTCTTTCCGTTGTGCCTTTGCTGGCGGCGTTGATGCGCCCCTCGGATAAAGCGGACCTGTTGGCAGCCAAGGCGCCGATTCTGCTTTTGACTCTTCTGGCGGTGTACTTCTTCCCGGGTTACCTGCTGTTTGTTGTTGCCCTGGTAATCCTCAGCCGGATATATTTCGCCAGAAGATTTAAACTGGTATACCCGAAGCTGACGTAATGATAATCAGAATAACGACTTTGGCTTGTCTGCTGCTGGTCGGCTGCAGTCCCTATCCGCGGTACCGGCCCGGCGGTCCAGAAACCCCGCCGGTGGCCCAGTCGGCCCAGGGGAAATACACAACCAACGATTATATTCGGCTGGGGGACATCATCCAGTCATACCTGGGGAGACCATACCGGGGAGCCTCGAAGTATGCCGAGGGGATCGACTGTTCGCTTTTTGCCCGTGAGGTACTTGCCAAGTTCGATAAGATCGAACTGCCGCGAACCGTGAAGGATCAGTTTAAAATGGGTCGCGAGATAAGCCGCAAACTTCTTAAATATGGTGACCTGGTTTTTTTCAAGACTGATCGGAACCACGTGTCGCACGTCGGCATTTATGTAGGCTACAACGAGTTTGCCCATGCCTCGACGTCGAACGGGGTCATTATCTCCGGTATGAGAGAGCGTTATTGGGCCGATCGCTTCGTAGGTGCGCGCCGTATACTCAATTAGCCCCTTTCCGGTCCTCCGGTCGCGGCAAGGGCAACTGTCATGATTGCACGAACGCCACAAATAGAGTTAAAGCTCAAAAATCTGCCGACTTCTCCCGGAGTCTACATATTTAGAAGCGTCAGCGACAAGATTATTTATATCGGTAAAGCCAAGAACCTTCGCAACCGGGTGCGGACGTACTTTCAGGCGTCGGGGCGGTTTGACCCCAAGACCGAGCGTATGCTCTCACGGGCCGTTGATTTCGACCTGATGGTCACGGAGAGTGAAATCGAGGCTCTCATTCTCGAAGCCAACCTGGTCCGGGAGCATAAACCGCGCTACAACGTGGCTCTGAAAGACGACAAGCACTTTCCCTATATCAAGATTACCAACGAACCGTTCCCCCGGGTGTTGATTGTCCGCCGGGTGGAGAAGGACGGCGCCACCTACTTCGGTCCTTATACGAATTCCAAAGGGATGCGGCGGACGGTGGAATTTTTGTCGCGATTGTTCACTATCCGCACCTGCAACCTGGTGATTCCGCCGCCGGAAGGAAAGTCTTACAAGGTGTGCCTCGATTACAGTATCAAGCGCTGCGGCGGGCCGTGTGAAGAGCTGCAAAGCCAGGAGGAATACAAAGAACTGGTGGACTCGGTCGTAATGGTGCTGAAGGGCAAATCGAAAGAGTTGATCGACCGCCTGACCGAAAAGATGCATCGGGCCTCGGCAGGCATGGAATATGAAGAGGCCGCCCGCGTGCGCGACCAGATCGAGGCTATCGAGTCGGTGATGATCAAACAGAGCGTCGACGTCGGCGAGATAGTGGAACGAGACATTATTTCACTGGCGCGCGAGGGCCGCTACGCGGTGGCGGTCGTGATGCAGATTCGGGAGGGGGTCCTGATCGGTCGTCAGGATTTTCAATTGGCGGCCGAAGCCGATGAGACCGACGATGCCGTCCTCGATACTTTTCTGACCCAGTATTACAATCACCAGCCAAACCTCCCCGAGGAGGTGTTCCTGCCCTACCGGTTAGAAGGTCAGGCTCTTTTTGAAGCCTGGCTGAAAAAGCAGAAGGGCGCGACTGTCAAGGTTGTCACGCCCAGGATAGGCCCCAAAGTGAGGCTGGTGGACCTGGCGGCTTCCAACGCGCGCCTGCTGCTGGACGAATTGCTGATCCAGAAGAAAAAACAGTCGGAGCGCACCAGCAAGATGGTCACCTGTCTCAAGGACGATCTGAAACTGGCGCGATCACCGCGAACGATTGCCTGCTTTGATATATCCAACACGGGAGAGACCGACGCGGTGGGGTCGTGTGTCTATTTCGAAAACGCCCGGCCCAAAAAATCAGAATACCGTCATTTCAAGATCAAGGGTGTTCGGGGCCAGGACGATTACAAAATGATGCGGGAGGTGATCGGTCGCTACTTTTTCCGTATCCGCGAGGAGGGGAAAACGCCGCCCGACCTGGTCGTGGTGGACGGCGGCAAGGGGCAGCTTTCGTCGGCGACGACGGAGCTGACACATCTGGGCTTTGCCGAGCAGGCGGCTATCGGACTGGCCAAGCGGCTCGAAGAAGTCTTCGTGCCCGGCATATCGGCTCCCCTCACTATCAGCAAGACCTCACCGGGTTTGATGCTTCTCAAGCAGGTCCGGGACGAGGCCCACCGGTTCGCCATCGAATACAATCGCAAGGTGCGCTCGAAACGCACGATGAAATCAGCCCTGGACGATATTAAAGGGATCGGTCCGGCCAGGCGAGAGATACTGCTTAAGGCATTCGGTTCGGTGGCACGCATCAAAAAGCTCTCGGTCGAGGAACTCAGCGAAGTTAAGGGCATCACGCCCGCCTTGGCGGAAAAGATACTGAGGCAATTGCAGACCTGACAGCCGCCGGCCGCTACAAGTCTCTTGACATTTCCATCGCCGGTTATTTGGTTGAGATCAGCTAATCTTCACCA